>CAMOCR010000054.1 GCA_946611025.1 uncultured Alphaproteobacteria bacterium
GTGACCGGTACCGATCGTGGTATTACCGCATTACAGATGGATATTAAAATCACATCTATCACTTTTGAAATCATGGAACACGCATTGGCCCAGGCACGTGACGGCCGTATGCACATTTTGGGTAAAATCGAAAAAGCGATTAAGGCACCACGTAAAACGGTTTCTGAATTCGCCCCACAAATGTACACCATGAAAATCAATCCAGACAAAGTTCGTGATGTTATCGGCAAGGGTGGTTCTGTCATTCAGGCATTGACCCGCGAAACAAACACAACCATTGATTTGGAAGATGACGGTACGGTTAAAATCATGGCAACATCAAAAGAAGAAGCCGATAATGCAATCGCACGCATCAAAGATATTGTTGCCGAACCCGAAGTTGGCGAAATCTATGCGGGTGTCGTATCTGGCATCAAAGATTTTGGTTTGTTCGTCAAAATCTTGAACGGTTTTGAATCGATGGTTCACATTTCTGAAATCACCGGTGAACGCATCGCAAAAATCGAAGATACCAAGATTAAAGAAGGCGACAAAGTATTCGTAAAATACTTGGGCGCAGACAAACGTGGTAAAACACGTATGTCGATGGTTGGTATCGATCAAAAGACCGGTAAAGAAACCAAATAATAATGGTAATATGCCCCACGCAATGTGGGGCATATATACGCGGGGGGATAAATATGGATATGGAACAATTGATGGCCCAGGCAAAAGATTTGCAAGACAAGGTTGCCGCCGCCCAAGAAAAACTTGCACATACAACCGTTCGTGGCATTGCATCGGGTGGTGCGTGCATTGTTGAAATGACCGGTAAATATGATTTATTGTCGATGAAATTACGCGAAGATATATCGGGGCGCGCCGCAGATGAAATTGCAGATATTGTTTTGTCTGCATTACGCGATGCCAAGGCCAAGGCAGATGCAACCATTGACGATGTTATGGGCGATGCAACCGCCGGCATGCCATTGCCAATGTAATAATTTACACGGGGGACACAATGGAAGAAAATAAATTATCTTTTGAAGAAGCATATAAGCAACTTGCCGAACTGGTTAAAAAAATGGAATCGGGCGAAATGCCGCTGGCTGATTCTGTTGCGGCATATGAACAGGGTATTAAATTAAAAGCATACTGTGAACAAATGCTGAAAGAAGCCGAATTAAAAATTGAAACATTAAAGGTTTCTACCCAACAATAACGGATAAATCGTGGCTGATAAAAGTAAATTGACCCCGGTAATGCAACAATACGTGGATATCAAGGCTGAAAATCCCGATGCGTTGCTTATGTTCCGTTTGGGTGATTTTTACGAAGCGTTTTTTGAAGATGCAAAAATTGTCAGCGAAAAATTAGGGTTGGTTTTAACATCGCGTGGCGCAGACGGTGCCGGCGAAAATATCCCCATGTGTGGCATTCCGTGGCATGCCGCCGATAATTATTTTGGCCGCCTTGTGCGCGACGGGGCCAAGGTTGCGCTGGTTGAACAAATGGAAACCCCAGCCGAAGCCAAAGCACGCGGTCACAAATTTATTGAACGCCGTATTATTCGCGTTTTAACCCCCGGGACACTTACCGATGAAAATCTGTTAAATCCAAAAACATCAAATTTTTTGGTTGCGGTTGTACCAACCGATAAAAACAATTTTGATATTGCCGGCTGTGATATTTCCACAGGTGAATTTTTCGTTGGCACATCGGCAAACCTGGTTGATGACATGGTGCGTGTTGCACCGGCAGAAATAATTTACCCATGGTCGCACGCAGAAAGTCCGGAAATCATGCACATACGCGACACGTTCAAAACAACACCGGTATATGAAAAACTATATGTCCGTTCCGACATTGGTTTAATTGTATCACGTGTATTTGGGGATGCGGTTGATCCAAATGCCGCGTCAACCGCCACACACGGTGCGATTAATTTGCTGGCGGGTTATTTATTTAATACCCAGCGCGGTGCCGAAATAACATTTCGCGCACCACATGAATTTAATTCTGGACGCAATTTATTAATCGATTCTGCAACATGGAAAAGTCTGGAAATTGATGCACCAATAAACGATGGTGGGTTGTGTTTGTTGGATGTTATTGACAAGACAAAAACGGCGGCGGGGGCGCGTAAACTGCGCGGATATTTACGGTCGTTGTCGGCGGATATAAATGTTATTCATGCACGCCAAGAACACATTGCACACATGGTTATAAACCCAAATATCGCGGGCATGGTTGATGCAATGTTGACATCTGTTCCTGATGTCGGGCGCAGTTTGTCGCGATTGTTATCGGGGCGGGGCACACCACGCGACATGCGTCATGTCTGTGATTTTTTAATTGAATTACCAAACGCAAAAATGTTGGCGGCGCGATTGGATGCGGGACTGGCAGCACGATTTGGTGAAATAAATACGCATGACGCGTTGGCATTGGAATTAAAATCTGCATTGGCTGATGAATTGCCGACATTTTTCCGTGATGGTGGTGTGATTCGCGATGGGTTTAATGTGGCGCTGGACAATATGCGCGGCTTGTCGCATGGTGGGCGCGAAACGATTGCGGGACTGCAATCGCAATATGCCGCCCAAACCGGCATACACACATTAAAGATTAAATATAACAATATCCTTGGGTATTTTATTGAGGTTCCATCCGCACGCGCCGATGCATTAATGGCGCACGATTCTGGATTTATACACCGTCAAACAATGGCGGGCAATGTGCGCTTTACAACCGCGCAATTGATTGATTTGGATAATGATGTTCGCAATGCCGCAGAACGCGCCGCCGGAATCGAAAGCGAAATTGTCGAAAACCTGATAAATAAAATTCGTGAAATTGCCGATGATGTTTTATCAACTGCTGATTTGTTGGCGGAATTGGATACATGGTATGCGTTGGCAAAATGTGCAACCGAATATGATTGGACACGCCCAACAATAACAAACGACACCGCATTTGATGTTATTGGTGGTCGCCATCCGGTAATTGAATATGCGTTGCGTAAAACAGGTGATGCATTTGTTAAAAATGATTGCAATTTGAATGTGCACCCAATCGCATTATTGACCGGTCCAAACATGGCTGGTAAATCAACATATCTGCGCCAGAACGCGTTAATTGTTGCATTGGCGCACATGGGTTCGTTTGTGCCGGCAACGCGCGCCACAATTGGAATTTGCGACCAATTGTTCAGTCGTGTTGGTGCATCCGATAACTTGGCGGCGGGTCAATCGACATTTATGGTTGAAATGCGCGAGACTGCAAACATCTTGCGCCGCGCAACAAAACAATCATTTATCATTTTTGATGAAATCGGGCGCGGCACCGCAACATATGATGGTATGGCGATTGCCCAGGCGGTTCTGGAACACATGAACAATGTCGGTGCGCGAACATTATTTGCAACACACTATCATGAATTGACCACGTTGGTTGGGGATGCGCCAGACAAATTACAAAATGTTGCATGTTTAACAATTGATGTGCGCGAACACAACAACGACATTATATTCATGCATAAAATTGTGTCGGGCGTTGCGAACCGTTCATATGGTATTCATGTCGCGCGCATGGCGGGTATGCCAGAAAGTGTTGTCGCACGCGCTGATGCGGTGTTGGCGGGTCTGGAATCACGCGGGGAATTTGTTGCCACGCAAACCATAACGGCGACACCAGAAAACAAAAAACAAAATCGCATTGCATCGCCCGATGCAAAAACACAATTAAACCTGTTTGGATAAAATGGACGGATGGATAATCTTGGATAAACCAACGGGCGTGTTTTCACGCACCGCGGGTGCGCGCGTTGCGCGTATGTTCGGCACCAAGAAATTTGGTCATATCGGTACACTGGACCCAATGGCATCGGGCGTGTTGCCAATTGCAATTGGTGATGCCACAAAAATGATTCCATTTGTCGAAGATTTAAACCCGAACGAAAAAGAATATTTGTTTTCAATGCAATTTGGATTTCAAACCGACACATTAGACACAACGGGTAAAACGATTCGCGATGGTGGTGTGGTGCCAGACGAATCGCAAATAGAAAAAATATTACCCGAATTTATCGGTGAACAAAGCCAGACCCCGCCAATCTATTCGGCGGTACATGTCGGCGGCGAACGCGCATATCGGGCCGCGCGATGCGGAATGGATATAAAGATGCCGCCACGACGGGTTTCGATTTATGAACTGGAATACACCGGAAAATCGGGCGATTCATACGGTTTTCGGGTTAAATGTGGCCGCGGCACATATGTTCGCGCCATTGCCCGTGACATTGCAGAAAAATTAAACACCATCGCAACGGTTGATATGATTCGCCGTACACATACGGGGGGTTTTGACATAAAAAACGCCATCACACTTGATTTTCTGGAAAATCTGGTCAATAATGGTGGCGACACGGGTGAATACCTGATGCCATTAGATTTAGGACTGGGGGACATTCCGGTTGTAAATCTGGACGACAAAGATGCCAAACATTATATGAACGGTGGCTTTGTTAATGTGGCGCGGGGTGATGGCTTGGTGCGTGTGTTTGACGGCAATCGATTTATTGGCGTTGGCACGGTATCGGGCGGAACACTGCGACCGAAACGAACAATTTAAAAACAAAAGGAAACAATAATGTCCGTTACAAAAGAAAAAAAAGCAGAATTGATTGCTGCATATAAAACAACAGACAAAGATAACGGGGGCAGTGCTGCATCCCAGGTTGCGGTTTTAACAGAACGCATTCGCAACTTGACCGAACACATGAAAAACAACCACAAAGACCAACATTCAAAACGTGGTTTGTTGTTGATGGTCAATCGTCGTAAAAAACTGTTGGCTTATATTAAAAAGAACAATGTTTCTGAATACGAAGATTTGATTAAGAAATTAGGTCTGCGTAAATAAT
>CAMOCR010000055.1 GCA_946611025.1 uncultured Alphaproteobacteria bacterium
GAAGAAGATGCAATCAAACAATCGGGTGGTAAAGAATTAACACGCGACCCAGATGTTTTGGATACATGGTTTTCATCGGCACTGTGGCCGTTTTCGACATTGGGTTGGCCAACCGACACATTGGAATTGAAAAAATATTATCCAACCGATTTATTGTATACTGCGGCAGACATTATTTTCTTTTGGGTTGCGCGTATGATTATGATGGGCATCTATGTAATGGGTGATGTACCATTCCGTACGGTTAATTTCCATGGTCTGGTGCGTGATGCCAAAGGACAAAAGATGTCCAAGACCAAGGGCAATGGTGTTGACCCATTGGCAACGGTTGAAAAGTTTGGTGCCGATGCGATGCGCTATTGGATTGCGACCGCGCCAATTGGAACAGATCTGCGATACAGCGATGACGAGGTTAAACGTGGTTCAAAATTGCTGACCAAGATTTGGAATGCGGCACGTTATGTGTTGATGAATTTGGATGATTTTAATCCAAAGACGGCACAAAAAGTTGAAATTGAAAATCGATTTATCGAAGACAGATGGGTGTTAAACGAGTTGAACAAGACAATTGTCGATGTGCGTAAATATCTGGACAAATACGACAATCAAAATTCACGCGCGGCGATTGATACATTTTTCTATGAAGTGTTCTGTGATCAATATCTGGAATTCATCAAAGACAGATTCTGGTCGCCGGAAAAATACAGCGCGGAATCGAAATTATCGGCACAATGGACATTGTGGGAAGTGTTGCGTGCCGTCATCGGTTTGTATGCGCCATTTATACCATTTTTAACCGAAGAATTATGGCAAAAGATTTATAAAGATAGCGAAGGTGGCGAAACATTACATTTGACCCAGTATCCAGTTGTGGATGCCGCGCGTGAAACCGATGTTGCCGAAATGCAGATTGCACTGGATATATTGAAAACGGTGCGTGGTCTGCGCACAGAACGCAAGGTTGGTAACGGTGCAAAGTTGGAAACATTGACAATTCCAGCAAATACACCGGCGGAATTGCACGGCGTTATTAAATCGGCGGCACGCGCAAATGAAATTGCGTTTGGTGACACGGTGGACTTTGTTGTTGCGGAAACAAGTGGGGACAAATAATGGGCGAAAAATACACCGAAATACGAAAGTTGCAGGCGTACCAATGTGACCGCTATGGTAATGTACGTCCGCTGATTTTGATGAACGAATTGCAATCGATTGCGGACACGCATGCGGAAATTATCGGTGTTGGTCGTACATTTTTGTTGGCAAATAACTTGGCATGGGTCGTCACACATTATTTGGTGGATATAATTGAATTGCCCCACGAAAATGAAGAATTGCAATTTATCACATGGCCATCGGTTGCCGATACACTGCGTACCGCGCGTGATTTTGAAATCAGGGGGGCTGATGGGCGGCTGATGGTTCGCGCAACATCACAATGGGTGTTGATTGATATGGAACGCCGCCGCCCGATTCCATTGGCGGGGAAATTGCCAGATGGTGTTTTGGTTGGCGCGCGTGCGTGGGATCGAACATTTGACAAGTTTCCAGATTTCGATGCGGACAAAACACATGTTATGAAATGCCGCTTTGATGATATTGATGTGAACCAGCATATAAACAACGCGGTCTATGCGGTGTGGGCAACGGAAAGTGTGGGATACACATATCGCAATGAACATAAATTGTGCGGGATTGAATTAAACTATAAAAAAGAAATCAATCCCGAAACCCCAGAAGTATTCGTTGATGTTAAAATAGACGGCAACACATCGTATCATAAAATTAGAACAGATGCCGCCGAACACGCGGTTGTAGTATGCCGCTGGGCAAAACGGGAATAAGAATCGGGGCGATGCCCCGTTTTTGTTTGTGTGTTTTGCAAATAAAAAAACCGGCGATTGCCGGATTTTTTATTTAATACCGTATGCAACAGATTAGTTAATCGCAGACACGGCGATGCGTGCGCGACCCTTGGCACGACGACGGTTCAAAACATCGCGGCCGCTTTTTGTTGCCATTTTTTCACGGAACCCGTGTGTTTTTACACGGCGTGTTTTTGACGGTTGATATGTTCTTTTTGTTGCCATAACTAAATCCTTTTGCGCACCTATTTAATCACAGGTTTTTATAAAACGCAACCTTTTTATTTAGTTTTTACCAATCCAAGTTTTTTTAATGCTTCCATCATTAAATAATAAACAAAAACAGCGGCAAAAAGTTGCCACAATGGTAAAAATAATTTGCTGGTTGTGTTCATTTTACGTTTTTCCCTGATTTCTGCGATTTATTGTATCACAAACTTTTGATTTGTCAATATGTTTTTTGGCTTTATTCCTTGACCCGTGTGTTAAAATTTTGCTATGCTTACTATGCTAAAAAACAGGGGAAATCAAGGTATGTCAGAAATTATCGAAACAAACGAAATAAACGAAATAAAAGTTCCACAATCGTCGTTGGAACATGAAATGCGGACCAGTTTCTTGGACTATGCAATGTCGGTTATTGTTGACCGTGCGTTGCCTGATGTTCGTGACGGTTGCAAACCGGTGCATCGCCGTATTTTGTACGTTATGAATGATGTTGCGCCGGCAACAAAATCAACGGTTAAATCTGCGCGTATTGTGGGTGATGTTATGGGTAAATACCATCCGCACGGCGACAGTTCTATATACGAGGCTATGGTTCGTATGGGTCAGGACTTTTCCATGGGCGAAATGCTGGTCCAGGGTCAGGGTAACTTTGGTTCACGCGACGGGGACAAGGCCGCGGCCATGCGTTATACCGAAGCGCGCTTGTCAAAACTGGGCGCGTCAATGATGGACGATTTGGACAAAGATACGGTTGATTGGCAACCGAACTTTGACGGTACATTACAAGAACCAGTTGTTTTGCCGACCAAATTCCCAAATTTCTTGGTCAACGGTGGTTCGGGTATTGCCGTTGGTATGGCGACAAATGTGCCGACATATAACTTGGGTGAACTGTGCAATGGTATTCTGGCGATTTTGGATAACCCGCAAATAAGCGATGACGAATTGTTTGAAATTATCCCCGGTCCCGATTTCCCAACGGGCGCGGTGATTATGGGACGTGCCGGCGCATACAAGGCACACACCACCGGTCGTGGTTCGATTATTGTTCGTGCAAAAACGCATATGGAAACATTCCATGATCATCCGGCGATTGTTGTTGATGAAATTCCATATCAAGTGAACAAATCGCAAATGATTATCAAGATTGCCGAACTGTCCAAGGATAAACGAATCGAAGGTATTGCAGAAATTCGTGATGAATCATCCAAGGAAGGTTTGCGTGTTGTTATCGAATTAAAGCGCGATGCGATACCGGATGTTGTATTGAATCAGTTGTTCCAATATACCGAAATGCAAACGAATTTTCCGGTGAATTTAATGGCGCTGAATCGTGGTCGCCCAATGCTGTTCAGCGTGCGCGGTGTGTTGGATGCGTTTATCGAATTCCGCGAAGAAGTTATTCGCCGTCGTACAATTTTCGATTTGAACAAGGCGCGTAATCGTGCACATACGTTGTTGGGGTTGTCGGTTGCGGTTGGTAATTTGGACGAAGTTATTGAACTGATTAAATCCAGTCCAAATCCAGACGTCGCGCGTGAACAATTGGTTGCACGCACATGGCACGCGGCAGATATTGAAAACTATATCAAATTGATTGATGACCCGAACACCGAATATGAAAACGGCATGTTCCGCATGTCTGATGACCAAGCGCGCGCAATTTTGGAATTGCAATTGCATCGTTTGACGGGTCTGGAACGCGACAAGTTACACAATGACTTGGTGGATTTGGGCGCACAGATTAAAGATTTATTGGAAATCTTGGGCAGCCATGAACGCATTGTGCAAATTATTCGTGATGAAACGATTGATGAACGCGATAATTGGTCGTCAAAACGTCGTACCGAAATTTCTGATGCAGAAATCGACATCGATATGGAAGATTTAATCGCCCGCGAAGATATGGTTGTGACGGTTTCAAATACGGGGTACATCAAACGTGTTGCGCTGGATACATATCGCGCGCAAAAACGCGGGGGCAAGGGGCGCAATGCCATGACGACCAAGGATGACGACTATGTGGTAAGTGTGTTTGTTGCAAATACACATACACCATTGTTGTTCTTTAGTTCAAAAGGGTTGTGCTATAAATTAAAAACATACAAATTACCCGAAGCCGCCGCCGCGGCCAAGGGGCGTCCGCTGGTGAATCTGTTGCCGTTGGAAAATGGCGAAACGATTACCGCAATTTTGCCGGTACCCGAAGAAGATGTTCAACGCGTGGCGGAAAGCGGCAAGGAACATTTCTTGATGTTCGCAACCGCATCGGGCACTGTACGCCGCAATCGCATGTCGGACTTTGATTCGATTCGCGCAAACGGCAAGATTGCAATGAAGTTGGATGACGGCGACAGTTTGATTTCTGTGTTGCCATGTAACGAAGACCAAGATGTGTTCTTGGCAACATATCGTGGTCGTTGCATACGATTCCCGGTGAACGAAATTCGTATCTTTGCGGGGCGTAATTCAACGGGTGTTCGTGGATTGACATTGGGCAAAGACGACCGCATTATCGGTATGGCAATGTTGAATCATGGCGAAACAGATTCCGCAGTGCGTGCCGCATACATTAAACAAAGTCGCGCCGCGCGTCGTGCTGCAACTGGTATCGAAGAAGAAGCGGACGGCGAAGAAGAAGCAACCGACTTGGTCTTGGATGAT
>CAMOCR010000056.1 GCA_946611025.1 uncultured Alphaproteobacteria bacterium
GTGCTGCGTTTGGTGAACCAATGGTTTCGGCGCCTGTGTCGGCGGCACCGGTCGCAAAAACAACGCGTGCCACCACACAAAAAAACACAACGCGTTCGGTTGCATCGCGCACCGCGGTAAAGCAAAATCAAACCACACATGGTGAACGGGTCGCATCTGTCGCAGATGTTTTGGTGCCACACCGCCCCAGTTCTGATTTGTGGGTGTCGGGTGATGCGCCGTTGCGTATGCCACAGCCAAGTGAGTTTTTGGTGCTGAATAATGATTTTGATTTGCCCGAAGAAAGTTTAGACACCACATCGCGTAATCGCACCGTTGTCGCACGTAATGACCAGCCCGTCACACGTCGCGAAATGACAAATGCAATGAGTGAAATCGACAGTCAAATTGCAAAACTGATGGAATTGCAACGCCGTGCAGATGACAGTGTTTCCCGCCCGTCACAAATTGTTTCGGCGCCGGTTATGAAAAATACTGATACGGTTGTTGCGCGCAATGACACAAAAACCGAAATAAAGAACAACAGCGACACGGCGGTAAAATTGTCGCGTATGGTTGTACCAATGGACGATGATGTTGTCGTGCGCAGTGTTAAAAAAACAACATCGCCAACAATTACCGCGGTACGTAATGATATGACATCAATGTCGCCAACCGAATTGCGCCGTGCGTTCCGCAAAACATTCTTGTCGGAAAACAAGCATTTATCAACGTTCCAAATTGATGACCGTTTTGACACCGCCAGCGATATGACATCTGGATACGAAGGGTTCACCGCGGCACGCGATTTGTCCGAATCCGGTGGTATTCGCCCATTGGAAATCAAAATTCGTTTCCGCAATGATGATTCGGCGCTGTCGCGCGATAATTACACATTGTTGACCGAATATGCATCTATTGTGGTCAGCAATCCAAAGCGCGCGATTCAGGTTGCAATTCCGGCGGATGCCACAACGAACACAGATGCACGCAAATTGGCGGCGCGCCGTTTGGCAATCATTGAACAGGTTTTGCGCGATACCGGTGTTGCCGAATATCGCATTATGCCGGTGTTATCATCACGCAGTGATGATTCGTTCTTGTTGCGTATAATTTCAAACGACCAATTTGAAACATTGTCACAACAACAACGCAATATGTTTGGTGATACCGTCAGCAGCAAGACATACAAAAGTATGTCGTGGTAATATGTGGTATGCGTATCTGGCGTAAATATTTACAACAAATAATCGAATTTATATATCCGTCATGTTGTCCGCTGTGCAATGCACATGTGGAAACGCATGGCGAATTGTGTGGTGATTGTTGGACATCTTTTAATTGGATTGATGGCGCAAAATGTGTGCACTGTGGTTTTCCGTTTGCATCGTCTTTTGATATGTCGCCGAATATGATGTGCCCAATGTGTGCGGCGGGTAAATGTGAACTGGATTTAATACGCAGCGCATGTGTATATGATGATGCATCACGTGCGGCAATGTTGCCGTATAAACATGGTGGGCGCATACAATATGCACGGTTTATGTCGCGGGCAATGATATGGGCGTTGCGTGACACAGATATTTCGCCTGATATTGTTATGCCGGTGCCACTTGCGTCGCGGCGTCTTTTTCAGCGTGGTTATAACCAGGCAACATTGTTGGCGCGCCCAATTGCACGTGCGTTTGGGGTGCCACTGGATAATGATTCGGTTGCGCGTAAATATCGTGAAAACATGGGACATAAAACATCTGCGCAACGCGCACAAAATATTCACAATGTGTTCAGTATAAAGCATCCCGACAAAATTCGCGGGAAAAAGATTTTATTGGTTGATGATGTTATGACAACCGGCGCAACATTTAACGAATTACACAAAGTTTTAACCGCCGCGGGTGCTGCGGCGGTTTATGGCGTCACTTTCTGCCGTGTTGCGCATTCAAATTAAACAAATTTGATGACAGTAAAATTTTTTCCATCTTATATTTTTGTGCCGTGCGTTCTTGTTCAATTATTTTATTAGAACATAAGCGAATCAATTTTAATATCGGGTTTTTGGGGTACACTTTGTTTGATGGATACGATTTTTCAAATAATATTGCACCATCAAAGTCCAGAATATATCGCACCATCAGTGTGCCGCGTTTATTCATTATTTGACCGTATTCCAATTCAAATTCTGGGCTAAGGTCGCCCGATGCCATTTCATGGGACAAAGAATCGATTTCGCTGGCATCCAGTTCTTTGTCATCATCAACCATGCCCATCGCACGCAACAATTGTAATTTAACATTGCGTGGGGTAAGTGACGCATTATATGGAATCGTGTACACCGTTTTTTGTTCATCATAATTGTGATACACGGAAACAAATTCCTGTTTAATCGTACGTTTCAAACAATGTATAAGGTGTTTGTTCATAATATTGTATCTTAACGTTGATTACCCAATGCAGAGCACATTTCATGATTTGTTATTGTTGATTTCCACCATGCGTTTTGCAACAATTGTGTTTGCAATGGTGTTGCGCCCATATGGTATTTCACGGCCGTTGTATCCGTATTTGGAACGATGGGTTTGCCACTTAATGCGTTTTCAATATGATACAGTTGATACAAGTGTGCCGATTGGTCATCGCACAATGTGTGCAACACCTTGGCAGATGCGAATAATTCGTCACCAACAAACAATTCGATTTTATGATTGTTGCTGTATGTACTTAAAATAACCTGGCCACGATAACCATACAGTGTGTGCTTGATACCTGTTTTGGTCAGTTCTTGGACCGATTTATTGTTTTTAATCAATTGCATAATATTGTTATATACGATTTGACGCATGGATAATCCTTTTTTTTAACTGAATTGTTTTTCTGTGATTGTATTGTTTAATGCGCTGGATATTGCATACTTGGTACGGGATATTTCCTGGGCGATTACGCGTTTTGAACACATGTTCACCAATGAAATTATTTCGCGATGCAATTTGTTTTGTTTCTTTTTGTCCAATGGTACAGATACCGGTGTTATTAAATCGCGTTCTGCGCCATCTTGGATGCTGCACTTCATATACATCATACCCAGTTGAATTGTATATTCACAATCGATGTATACAGACATATCGTTATCATCATCATCGTTAAATGGATCATATGATGCATCCAGAAAAAATACACCCATTGGAATACGATAACTTTTGCCGTTTGGAAAGTATTCAACAGACACAATCTGTTCACGGGCAAGGTCTTTTAAAATTTTTATGAAATCACTAACCATTTTGTCAAATTGTTGCACATAACAAGCCTTTGTCAAGGTGTAATTAGAAATGGTGGTTTGTGGCTTGAATTTTCATTTTTATTTGCTAGAATTGCGCGGAATAGTATAAAAAGGCCACAAAATATGAATATTGAATTGGGAAAAAATATAAATCCACGCGAAATCGAAACCAAAATTCAGGAGTTTTGGGATAATAATAATTTCTGGGATAATGATGTAAATTCGGCGAAAAAGTCGTTCTGTGTAATGATGCCCCCACCTAACGTGACGGGAAATCTGCATATTGGTCATGCGTTGAATCAAACATTGACGGATATTATTTGCAGATACAAACGCATGAACGGTTTTGATGTTTTGTGGCAACCGGGGACCGACCATGCATCCATTGCAACACAGTTATTGGTTGAACGTGATTTATCAAAGCGCGGTATTAACCCACACAGTTTGTCTGTTGCAGAAAAGTTAGATTATGCGTGGAAATGGAAAAACGAAAAGGGTGGTCAAATTATAAACCAGTTGCACATTTTGGGTGTGACACCGGTGTGGCATCGCGAACGCTTTACAATGGATGATGGACTGTCGGCGGCGGTCACAAAATTGTTTGTGAAAATGTATAACGAAGGGTTGATTTACCGCGCAAAGCGCATGGTGAATTGGTGCCCAAAACAACAAACGACCGTGTCCGATTTGGAAATTGATACACGCGAAGAACACGGTAAATTCTATTATTTCAACTATCCATTGGTTGATGGTGGATTTGTTGAAATCGCGACAACGCGCCCAGAAACACTGTTTGGTGACCAGGCAATTGCAGTGCATCCAGAAAATGAAAAGTTGAAACATTTAATTGGTAAAAAGGCAATCATTCCATTAACTGATATTGAAATTCCAATTATTGGTGATGTGCATGCCGACCCAGAAAAGGGTACTGGGGCTGTGAAAATTACACCTGCACATGACTTTGACGATTATGAGGTGGGGCTGCGTCACAATTTAACACCGGTTTGCATTTTAACGCCAACCGCAAAAATGATAAGTGCGGCGCCTGTTCCAGAAAAATATTGGGGTATGGATCGTTATGATGCACGCAAGGCGGTAATGGAAGATATCGAAGCGGCTGGGTTGTTAGTTAAAGTTGAAGATAAAATTATTCCAACACCGTATTCCGAACGTGGTGGTGTGGTCGTTGAACCGTGGTTGTCGGACCAGTGGTTCGTTGATGCTGAAACATTGGCAAAGCCTGCAATTAAAGCGGTAGAGGAAGGCAAAATAAAGTTTATGCCAGAACATCGTTATAATTTATTTATGGCATGGATGAAAGAAATTCGCCCATGGGCAATTTCGCGACAACTGTGGTGGGGACATCATATACCGGCATGGTATGATGCGGATGGCAATGTATATGTCGCGGAAAGCGAAGAAGATGCAATCAAACAATCGGGTGGTAAAGAATTAACACGCGACCCAGATG
>CAMOCR010000057.1 GCA_946611025.1 uncultured Alphaproteobacteria bacterium
CAGCAAAATTAAAACTGTCTGGTGCGGGTACATCAAACACATGGTCAACGGGTTCGGTACGTAATGACTGGATTGATGCCGGTGCTGCGACATCGATTAAGGGTGAAGATGCGATTTATGCAACCGATGAAAATGGCAACAATTTGTGCAGAAATACCGCGGGCGCGCGTGGTATTTGCAATACAATGGCACCGGATAAAACGGTGTATGACCAACCAATCATCATTGGATATGAAACATATATTCAATCCCAGGCGGCAGAATCGTTGTTCAAAGATTTAATCTTTGATATCGAAAAAGAAGCCCAGGCGACATATAACGCCAAATTGACCAAAGAACAAAATATGTGCATGGCATCGAATGCCAGTGGCATTATGGGTGCCAAAGATAACGGCAGCACATTTATGTGGGCAAAATTGAAATCGAACAAGGTGCCGACAAATTATACTGTTGATGGTTTGTCTACATCGCAATTCGTTGCCAGTAACGATTTGTATGGTTCGTTCTGTCGCGTGCGTGTCACATTGCAATCGGATGATAAAAAGATTCAAGAAGCAATGCGTAACAAATCGTGGACAACGACATATTTTGCCACCGGCGACAGCTTTACATGCGGTTCATGGATTCCAGAAAAAGATTTGACTGCAATATCCGAAGAAGTTGCACGTGAAAAATTAGGATTGAATGGCAGTGGCGATTTGACATCTGGTCAAAAATGGGGTGTTGCGGGTGCAACAATCCTGTCGGCGATTGCAGGTGGTGTTGGAACCGATTTGTTGCAAACCAAAGCGGGCTTGGGTGGTTTGCTGAAAACAACAGCAAACACAACAAAAACAGAGCAAGCAAAAAGAAAAGAATCTGCGTCGCGCTGCACAGAATTAGCATCAGATTTAAAGACAAAAGCGAATGTTGTTAAGAAAGCCGGAGAGACAGCAACAGACGATGAAAAAAAGGCGATGATGACTGCGGCAGAAGATTTACGTTACTTTATCGCCACCACTGTTAATAAATATGAAGGCGTATATGTGTCTGTTACTGATTTGAGTGGAACTGATGCTGCTTCGTTAATAATCGCAGCAAATACTGTTGCCCAAAAATGCGAGAGCGGGTTAATCTCTGAAACAAATCCAGACGATGAAAAATTCTGGAACAATGGTGGTGGTCGTGCGGTGGTGGATGTTGCTGGTGCGGGTCTGGCGGCGACGATTGGTGGCGTCACAACGGCACAGATAATGAAATCAACGAACCGTGCGCAATTGACCGCGGAACAACAAGAATGGATGAATAATGTTGGTCGTCACATCACATGCTATATCGGTGGTGACGAAGCCGGTTCATATGGCGACATTATTACAACCAGTTTGGAATAAAAAATGCGCCAATGGCGCATTTTTTATTAAAGTTCAAAGTTCAGAGTTCAAAGTTCAAACAATGTGTCATCCCGGGCTTGACCCGGGATCCAGGTATAATATAAACTTGTTTGCGAATGCAAACACCGAAATAAAATGCAATATGAACAAAAGTATTATTACGTTTATATAATGGCCAGTGGTCGCAATGGTACACTGTATGTCGGTGTGACAAATGATATTGCGCGACGTGCATATGAACATAAAACGCATGCCGTGCCAGGATTTACCAAGAAATATAATGTGGATAAATTGGTATATTATGAACGATTCACGGATATAGACCGCGCGATAGAGCAAGAAAAACGATTAAAACGATATCATCGAAATTGGAAAAAAGATCTGATAGAAGGTATGAATCCCGATTGGCATGATTTATACGATGAATTGAATATGTAATAAAGTTGGGCGCACGTTGTGCGCGATACTTATTTAACCTGGATCCCGGGTCAAGCCCGGGATGACACATTATTTGAACTTTGCACTTTGAACTTTGCACTTTGGGCTTTAAAAAAACGCCCCGTGGGGCGTTTTTTTTATTACAGTGTTATGGACATGCCGCCAGTTGTTTTAAAACGTTCTGGACGTCATTATTTATCGATACCGTGACACGCCGTTGCAGACCATCGGTATATGTATAATAAAACTTTTGATCTTTGAATTCTGGTGCCGCGGCATACGCCTGTTGAAACGGTGCCAACATTGCCGCAAACCATTGACGACCACGACACAGGCAGCCATTGCGAACGTCTGCTGCAACCGCCGCCGTTGATGTGTTTGGATATTTTTTATCCAATTCATCGTCGGTCATCATCAAACAACGCGCACCAAAACCATAAAAGTTCGCATCGTCTGCCATGAATTTATATACCAAGCCATCGCTGGCACCCGCACGTTTCAATGCATATGCCAAACCATCGGTGCAACATGCATTTGCAGAACGCATCAACATTTTATAACGTTCCAACAATGGTGCCGCAACCGGATCGGTGGCATCGATATTGCCACTGCAACTGGCGGCACTGATAAATGCGTCCATTGCGTTGTCGCGAATACGTGGGCTGCGCGGGGAAACCGTTTCGCGCACGATTGGTTTGCGACGCCAAATTTCACATTCGGTTTCGGTTTCAAATGGACAGCCGTCATCACTTGTACCAAATGTTGCATTTACAACATCGGTCATGTCTTGGGCGGTATAGTGTTCAGCCCACAGGTCAAATTCTGGGCGTTGCGGTGCCAACATTTCATCAATGCGCGCACGTGTCACCGCGGCATCAGCCATGTTTTGATTATACATGTCATAGATGTCGACAGTTTCGCTTTCGCGCATATAGATTTCCGGCAACGGTTCCAAATACCAATCGGAAAAATCTTTGTCGCGATAGTTGACAATAGAATCATCCCAGATTGGTGCGCCATCGCGCCAGCTGACCGTTTTGTCGTATGCGCGTGGTTTGTAATTTTTGTTTGTGCCGTCCCACAGTGCCGGACGCGTATCTTCGGGTACCGGTTTTATCGACAGCATTTTTACCGAACGCATCGGGATTGGTGTTGCGTAAATATATTCAACCGGTTGTTCATATTCGGCAATCGGTGTTGGCGCAACATATGCCCGCTGTTCGTATTCGGCATATGTTATTGGTTCAATATCGCATCCCGCCCCCGTACAATCAGACGCCAAGGCAGGTGTCATCCCGCATATAACCAGCAGAGATGAAAAAAAGCATTTTTTCATTTTCATGTCATAAATTATATCATATTTTAGTGGGATAAAAAACAGATTTTTTATTTGTGTTTAATAATCTTTTTTGATTACAATCATATTGTGTAATTAACAAAAGGATTTTCCATGAAAAAATTATTGGCAATCGCAACTGTCGCAACCATGACAATATCACCCGTGTTCGCCGGTGTTTTGGACTTTGTACCAACAGGGCTGGAATTGGGGGTCGGGGTATCTGCAACATCGGGGTTAAATGGTGTTGTGGGCTATATCAACAAAACACGTGAATCATTCTGGTTAAAGCGTATCGGGGTGCGTGCAGATTTCGCAACAACAAAGCCATTAAAGTCGCTGATTAATTCTGGAATTGATAAATATATGGATGATGGAATCGAAGTTGGTGATTACATGTCAATTACCGATGGTTCAATTGAATCAAAACACTTGGCGGCAATGTTAGATTTCTATCCGTTCGGTGATACATGGTTCTTGGGCGGATGGCGCATCAGCGGTGGTTATGTGTTTGGTGATGCAAAAATCAAAGCAAACCTGACGGGAAATGTTGATGAATTGCCATCGCAAGAGATTCAGTTTCAATTGGGTGATACATACTATAAATATTCTGGCAATGAATTAAACGGTATTGCAAAAATGAAATGGGACTTTTCGGGGCCATATTTGGGAACTGGTTTTGATATTGGTTTATTCGGCGGGTTCAAGTTATTTGTTGATGCCGGTGTTGTATTCACATCCAAGGCCGCCGAATTGTCGTTGGATATTCCAACCGATAACTTGCAACAGAGTACGGACGGCACATCATGGTCAACGGTTGACGTGGCAGAATTAAAAACCGCCAAAGCCGAAACAATCAAAGATGCCCAGGATGAATTAGATAAATATAAATTCTATCCAATGGTAAAAATGGGCTTTATGTACCGCTTTTAATATAAAAATCGTGCCGAATCGGGTAAAAACGGTCGGCACGAATCGGTTTTGGGCTAAAAATCGAATCGTAAAAGTGGTTAAAAACAAAAAAGCAATAAAAAAGTTAAAAAATAAAACCGCGGAAATCTGCGGTTTTTTAATTTTTTTAGATTTTTTCAAAATTATTTTCGAAAAATCACTTGACTTTTTTTTGGTTTCAATTCATACTATGCGGGCTTTCAAGTTGGGAACCTATAAATCAAGACTCTCAACCCCTGAAATTCTGCGGCTATCGGAACAAACGCTAAGAACGGGGTACCGGTAGAACTGCAAACATTGTGAATAAAAGCAGCTCATCAAAATTCAAGAAGGGATGTGCAGACAGTTGAATTTGGAATATCCAAACTTTGACTATAGTCACAGTGCATATCCTAGACAGGTAGTAGGTTTACATATAAACCTCGTTAAAAACTTGTCTTGCGAATAATCATATATGTAAAGACGAACTGAATTAAAGTCAGCTTTGTTTAAATATGCACGGGACTTAAACCACAAGTTTTTTAAAACTTGAGAGTTTGATCCTGGCTCAGAACGAACGCTGGCGGCAGGTCTTAGGCAT
>CAMOCR010000058.1 GCA_946611025.1 uncultured Alphaproteobacteria bacterium
TCAAATCGTTCGCGCATACGGTGCCAATGCTGTCTATTGCAGATGTATTTAACAGTGGCGAAGTTGCCGACTGGTTCGAAAAATTGCCAACCCAAGAATTGTTTATTGAATTAAAGGTTGATGGTGTTTCATACGAGGCACGATATGAACATGGCGTGTTGGTTCGTGGGCTTACGCGGGGCAGTGGGGTCGCCGGCGAAGATATAACGGCAAACCTGATGACGATTCCAGATATACCAAAAAAATTATCTGGGTCGTTCCCCGATGTGATTGAGGTTCGCGGTGAAGTATATATGTTGCGCGATGATTTTATTGCGCTGAACAAAATCGCAGAAGAAAAGGGCGACAAGGTTTTTGCCAATCCGCGTAATGCGGCGGCGGGGTCGTTGCGTCAATTGGATGCGCGTGTCACGGCATCGCGGCGATTGTCGGCGTTTGGATATACATATGGCGAATTGTCCGCGCGGGATTGGAAAACACAAAGCGAATATTTTGACCGTCTGGAATCGTGGGGGTTCAAGACGACACGACCATGGGCGCATCATGCACGAACGATGGCGGAAATTGATGCGGTATATAACGAAATAATGTTAAAACGCGCCGACATCCCATTTGATATTGATGGTCTGGTGATTAAGGTGAACGATGTTGCAACCCAAGAAAAATTGGGCGCACGCGCCAACAGTCCGCGTTGGGAAGTTGCATATAAATTCCCCGCACAACGCGCGGTGACAAAACTGCGCGACATCACGGTTCAGGTTGGTCGTACGGGTGTTTTAACACCGGTTGCAGAACTGGAACCGATAAATATTGGTGGTGTGGTGGTGTCGCGTGCAACGCTGCACAATGCCGATGAAATAAAGCGGTTGGATATTCACATTGGTGACATGGTGACGGTGCAACGCGCCGGCGATGTTATTCCGCAAATTGTCGGCGTGGCATCACGTGGCGAAAATACCGTGCCGTATGTATTTCCAGACAAGTGCCCCGTATGTAATGGCGCGGTGGTGCGGGAATCGGGAATGGTGGCATGGCGTTGTGTGAACACATTGGGTTGTCCCGCCCAGCGTATTGGTGAATTGGAACACTTTGTGTCCAGAAAGGGATTTGATATCGATGGTATTGGTACCAAGCAATTGGAATTATTCGTGTCACGCGGTTGGATTGAAACACCGGCAGATATATTTACCCTGATTCAAAATCATGGCGATGAAATTCGCCGTTTGGATGGGTTTGGCGACAAATCTGTTGCCAACATGAACACGGCAATTGAAAGTGCGCGTAATGTCGATTTGCATCGGTTTTTGTTCGCGATTGGAATACCCGAAATTGGCGAAGTGACGGCGAAAATCTTGGCGCGTGCATTTGGCACATTGGATGCGTTGCGCATTGCGCCCGCATGGAAATTAAAAACGATTGACGGCATTGGCGATGTTATGGCGGATGAAATAGTATCGTTCTTTGCCGATGAACATAATACGCGTGTGATTGATGCGCTGACACGGCAAATTACAATTCGTGAAACACAAAACCAAATCGCCGCCGATACACCTGTGTCGGGTAAAAAAGTCGTGCTGACGGGGACATTGGCAAACTATACACGCGATGCCGCCAAGGAAATCTTGGAACGCATGGGTGCGGTTGTGTCGGGTTCGGTTTCGGCCAAGACCGATATTGTGTTGGCGGGCGCAGACGCCGGCAGCAAATTACAAAAAGCCACCGAATTGGGCATTACCATCTGGGGCGAAGATGATTTTGAAAATTTGATTAAATCACAGCAATAAAAACAATTCTGTTGAAAATTCATATAATCTCTATTACAATGAACCTGCATTAGTTGACTACTAATGCGGGGTCTAGAAAATCCCTTTGATAGAACATTTGCTCCACCGATTATGGTTGGAGGACCGCGAATATATTGAATAAGCGGTACTATTTCTATCAATAGTTTTCTAGCCTCCAACCGCCCTTCGTCACGGCGGTATTTTTTATTAAAAAATAATGGGGGAAAATAAAAATGTCGATTGTTTTAGTTGATACGCGACACTATGGCGAACAATTGCGCCGTGCGCGAAAAATGTTAAATATAAATGCAGCAAATGCAGCCAAATTGTTAAAAATATCGGTGCCAGAATTGCATAAATACGAATTGGGGCGTGCGCCAATACCGCCAGATTTAATCTGTGTGTTATTGCATCGCGGTCTGGCAATGACAGCGTGTCGCTTGTATAATGTTCATAAATAAAACACCGCCAATTTGGCGGCGTTTTTTATTTTAATTTATGTGTTTTATTATTCTGCCTTTATCGCGTTGACCGGACACATTGCGGCGCATGTGCCGCATGAAACACATTTTGATGGGTCAATTTCACATTTGCCATCGGCATTTGTTTTGATTGCGCCCATCGGGCAAACACCAGCGCATGTATGACAGCCGATGCATTGTGATTGATTGATTTTATATGCCATTTTGTTTTTTCCTTTGGTTTAATTGCGGTTAAATAAACTTAAAATATATTGGAACATTGCGACGAACGAAATGTACAAATGCAATGCGCCCAATACAGCCAGTTGGTTTTTCTGGGTGTCATCGCCCACATATGCATATGCCGATTTTAATGTCTGCATATCATACGCGGTGAACAGCGCGAACACCAAAACCCCGATAAAGCATACAATTGTGCCAAATGTGCCACCAATCAGCGCCGGCCATATAAACGATGCCAGACCAACCAAGATTAAACCAATCATGCCCATAAACAAGAATATACGCAAGAACGATAAATCACGAACGGTTTTATAACCAAACAACGCCATGCAACCAAACATCACGGCGGCGATTGCAAACGCGAACAATATTGTCCACGGGTTGTGTGTGACCGATACCAGCAACAGCGGTGTCATCACAATTCCCATCATTATCGAATACAGTGCTAATAACAGACCACCGGTCGCGGGCTTAAGATGAAATGCGCGAACCTGGGCCCATATGGACAATGCCAACCCGCCAAACAGTAATATATAATAAAACGCCGACAGACCCGTTGATGTGAACAACCATGTCCACATTGGTGTTGCCATTGTTATAAATGATGCGATTGCGGTTAAACCCACCGCACCAAACATCAAACAGAAAACGCGCTTTAGATATAAACCCATGCCGTTATCGCGCCCAGATTTTGTGTGTGTTGCCATAATTTTCTCCTTGTTATTTGATATTTATATAATACAATGGCCGTACAAATTCAAGACGAAAAGGATTAAAAAATGACAGCATTAATAAATGTCGCAAAGTGCCGGCGTGCCACATTAAATGAAATTGCAAAAAACAAAGAATGCCTGAATGGGTTGAATTCAACTGGTGATCATGGGCAAATGATTACACACAATATCAAAAATATTATTGAAAATAAACAGGCAATTGCCGAACAGCGCAAGGCAGCACACCCAGATATGCAAAAAATTGCGCATTTCGAAAAAAATGTGCAATTGTGTTTGGATTCTATTGGTACGCGCTTGAAACGCTTGGGTGCAAAACCAGATGAAGTTGCAAAAATTACAGATGATATAAAAAATAATAATTTGCAACTGGTTACATTGGCGGTGCTGAAACTGATGGCGGCCAGAAATCCAGGTTTGTATCAAAGAAAATATGACGCAGCCTTAGCACAACATCAACGCTAGTAATGGACGGATACCCATGGCGATAACAATCAACCCGATTTCACCGGTTGCGTTCAGCGTGTTTGGCATAGATATTCGCTGGTATGCGATGGCATATATCGCCGGATTTGTGTTGGGTTATTTGTTAATCAAAAAAATGCTGGCATCGCCAAAATCACCGGTTGCGATGAATAAAAAGCAATTGGATGATTTGCTGACCGCGGTAATTTTGGGTGTTATTCTGGGGGGGCGTTTGGGTTATGTGTTGGTATATAACCCATTGAATTTTATTGCGCACCCACTGGAAATATTTGCCGTGTGGCATGGCGGAATGAGCTTTCATGGCGGGCTTGCCGGCGTGATGTTGGCGGTGTGGTTGTTTGCCCGCAAAAATAAAATTCGGTTTTGGTCAATTTTGGACATGATGAGTGTTGTTGGCCCAATTGGTCTGTTTTTCGGGCGTATTGCGAATTTTATAAATATGGAACTGATGGGACATAAAACAAGTGTGCCATGGGCGGTTCAGTTCGGTGAAAATGCGCCCGCATTACACCCCAGCCCAATTTACGAAGCGTTTGGCGAAGGGGTATTGTTGTTCGCATTAATGGCGATGCTGTATCGATTTACTGGTTTGCGTCGGCACCCTGGGGCATTGGCGGGTATATTCGGTATGGGCTATGCCGTGGCGCGTGTTGTGTGTGAAATGTTTCGCGTTCCCGATGCACAAATTGGTTTCTTGACATCGTGGGGACTGACGATGGGACAATTGTTGTCGGCAATATTATTTACCGCCGGTGCGATTGTTTTTACAGTTGCAATGCGGAAAAAATAAGTATAAAATGAGCCGTACAAAAGTTTGGGATGGGTGGCAGAGCGGTCGAATGCGACGGTCTTGAAAACCGCTGAAGTCGCAAGGCTTCCGGGGGTTCGAATCCCTCCCCATCCGCCAGAAATAAAAAAACGCCCGATTGGGCGTTTTTTTATTCCCGCCAAATAGTGTTGGGAA
>CAMOCR010000059.1 GCA_946611025.1 uncultured Alphaproteobacteria bacterium
CAACATCTTGTTTGTCACTGCATTTTGGCATTGTGTCAACATTGTATTATCAATATTCAAGAAAATACCCATAACCAAATCGGTCAGTTCCGCCATCGATTTTTTATTACCGTTTTCTTGGCATGCAACCAATTTATCGGTTGGGCACATTGCAATAATTGAATCTAAATCTAACCCAACGCACTGCGTATAATCTTTACCGCAGCGGTCATCGGATTGCAGACACGATTTAACTTCTTTGGTACATGCATCAACACGCATTGATGCCAAACGCGCAACAACAAAATTCCAAATATTTGATTTTTCCGCCTTGGCCGCAGACGATGCATCAATGCCACATGCGTTCAACGGAACCCGGCACAAATTCAGCATTGTTTCCGGTCGCGACAAACACAAATCATATGAACCTTCGGGGTCGTTGGGGTCGATGTTATCACGACACGCCTTTTGGAAACATGACGATATATTGCCAACACAACTTTGACGTGCGCTGTCTTCGGCAATCAGTTCCGCCGATTTAACCGCCGGTGCAACTTCGCGTAAAAACGTATCCCAAACCTTGTCCGCGACCGCAACACAAGATTTTGTTATACTTTCACACATCGGCTTTTTAGACATCAACATATCATATGTTGATGCAGAAATTTCAATTGTTGTGACAGCGCCCTTGATT
The DNA here is from genome assembly GCA_946611025.1 of uncultured Alphaproteobacteria bacterium. Lineage (GTDB taxonomy): Bacteria > Pseudomonadota > Alphaproteobacteria > Rs-D84 > Rs-D84 > Enterousia. The sequence continues at coordinate 674 of CAMOCR010000059.1, forward strand.
GAATAATTACTTGCCTTTTGCGATGTTGATTTACGGACATTTGTATTATCCATCGCGGAAACAACCGCACAATTTGCGAAATCATCGCCACAGCCCGCCGTTGTCTGCATACATTTTTTAAATTGGATTGTGCATTGCCCCAAATCATATTTATTTGCGGTTTGTAATTGTTCCAGTGCCGCTTCGCGTAATGCGCGTTGGGCAGTCTGTAATTTATTTTGGCTGGCATTTTTTTGTTGTTTCAAACTGTTTTCATATGCCGAACAATCTGACTTGATACGCTGGGCGTATAACAATTGCAGCATTGATGATTCTGCGGCACATTCTGGAATCTGCGCCATACACAGCGCACCTGCGGCATTATGCAACGCATCACCGGTTTTTCCATCAATTGTTGCACCATCGGCAAAAATATCTTCGTCATCATCGAAACTGACCGCGGTATCCCATGCCGATAAGTCTAATGCTTTACGTGCTTTTTTTGCACCACCATCACGTGCAATTGCCTCATTGGCAACCGCATTTGCCTTGGCAATAGCCGCATCGGCATTTTCACCCATTTCGATACGTTCAACGCCCAATGTTGCCATTTGATAAGATTGTTGGTCTAATGCCTCTATTTCCGCCAAGACCGCATCCAATTCAGCGTTTCTGTCACTGCAAATACAGCGGCCGCCACTGGTATTATCCAACATACAGAATGCATCCATGCATCCGAAATATTTGTTTTGACATTCTTCATTCACAGCGACATTTTTCGCCGCACCGGCGATTTTTGTACCCGAATTTATAACTTTTTGTGTTGTGGTTGCGGCACGTGCCTGAACCTTGGGTGTTGTTGCAGCGCGCGCGGCAACCCCACTGCGTGCAGCGACAGATGGCGTGGCACTGCGCGCAGCAACCGCACTGCGTGCCGATGCGCCCGATGTCGCAGTCACCCCAGCGCCTGCCCCACCACGCGCCGTTGGTCGCGCCGGTGCGGCATTTGCACCAGCAATAATTCCACAAATCAACAATGCAGAAACGAATAACTTCCTCATACAAAACCCCTTTCCCGTTTTACTAATTTTATCATAAATTTGGGCTTATTAAAAACGTTTTTTAATAAAAAAACGGGGCAAATGCCCCGTTGAATTGTTCAACCAAGATTATTTCCCAGTTGCACGGCGTTTAACCGCAACTTCTTTTTTCGCGGTTGTGGCTTTGGCTGCCTTGGGTGCCGCTTTGGCAACCTTGGCTGCTGGTGCCTTGGCCGATGTTTTTTTCGCCGCTGGTTTTGCTGCGGATGTTTCTTCGGTTGCTACTTCTGCTTTGGCTTCGGTGGCAACAGATTTTGGTGCTGCTTTTTTCGCATTTTCATCACGATCAACCAATTCGATAATCGCCATTGGTGCCGCGTCACCATAACGGAAACCTGCCTTTAACACACGTGTATAGCCACCATTGCGTTTTGCATAACGTGGACCCAACACTGTGAACAGTTTTTTAACAGTTGCTTCACAACCATTGCCCAATTCAGATGCAATCAAACGACGATTTGCAACAGAATCAACCTTGGCGCGAGTAATCATTTTTTCGACCACACTGCGCAGGTCTTTTGCCTTTGGCAAAGTTGTTTTGATTTGTTCACGTTCAATTAAATTTTTCGCCAAGCCAATAAATAACGCTTTGCGTGCATTTGTGTCGCGATTAAATGTGCGACCTGCTTTCATATGTCTCATCGATTACTCCTTTATTTTGTTTCAGCCCCAGACCATCCGGGGATTTGTTGAGACGCCCGCAACCAAAGTCACCCCTGAATTGCGGGTTTTGTTTTTATTCCTTATTTATATGGATCTTCGTACTTCTTAGCCAATTCAGCAATATTTTCTGGTGGCCAACCTGGTACTTCCATCCCCAGACCCAAGCCCATGGCTTCCAATTGAACCTTGATTTCGTTCAATGATTTGCGGCCAAAGTTTGGTGTCTTTAACATGTCGGCTTCGGTCTTTTGAACCAATTCGCCCAACCAATTGATTTTGTCGTTCTTCAAGCAGTTGTTTGCACGAACAGACAATTCCAATTCATCAACATGTTTTAACAATTTTGGATCAAATGGCAATGCATCTTTGGCCTTGTCATCTTCGGCTGGTGCATTGATTTGTGCTGGATCTTCAAAGTTGATAAACACAACCAATTGATCGGTCAAGATACGTGCGGCAAATGCGATTGCATCTTCGGGTGCAACACTGCCATTTGTTTTAACCGTCAATTCCAATTTATCGTAATCGGTTGATTGACCAACACGTGTTTGTGTCACAGTGCTTGCCACGTTCAAGATTGGTGAATAAATTGAATCAACTGGGATTGTACCCAATGGCAAATCTGTGGCATTTTGTGATGCAGGCACATAGCCACGACCCGTACCCAATGTGATTTCCATATCAAAATTTGCACCCTTGTCCAATGTGCAGATTTCGACATCTTTGTTCATAACTTCGACACCACCTGATGTTTCAATCATCCCCGCGGTGACGACAGCCGGACCTTTGACCTTTAAATACGCTTTGTGTTGACCTTCTGTCAATGCTTTAAAGTAAACGCCCTTTAAATTCAAGATAATATCCGTGACATCTTCGCGACAACCTGGAACGCTGGAAAATTCGTGTTGAACACCGTCAATTTTGATATAAATTGGCGCGCAACCCTGTAATGAAGACAACAGAACACGACGCAATGCCGTACCCAATGTCAAACCAAAACCCTTTTCCAATGGTTCTGCAACCAGTTTCGCGATATTTGGATTATTTTCATCGACCACCACATTCAGCTTTTTCGGCTTAATCAGGGTCATCCAGTTTTTTTCAATCATATGTTTTTTCCTTATGGCTTAGTTTATTATTTTCACCAAATTGCGCCCAAAACCCTTGTGCGCGTGCGTTATTCTATAATACCTTTTGCGACATGTCAACGATTTTTCGCGCCGTCGTACCCGAAATTGCCGTTTTCATGTTTGCACGTTCGTTGCTGCGTGCCGCATGCATTGCATCGCGCACAATCAGCATCGCATCGCGCGCATTCGCGTCAACCCCGGCATAGCGCTTTAATGCATCCATAACCGTTTCGTATTGGTCGCGGTTAAATTTCAACGAATATTCTTTTAATTCACACATATTTTTACCCTTTGCCCCCTATTCTAGCCCAACAGAGCAAAAAGTCAATTTGGTTGACAAAAAATATTTTTATATAAAAACTTGACAATCAGCATTTTGTGTCCTAGTATCACAATAACCAACCAAAAGGGAATGGCTATGAAAAAAACAATTTTATTTGCTGCGATTGCATGTGTTATTTGTGCACCGGTATATGCATCTGATGGTGGCGTGTATGCTGAACCACAAATGCAAACAACGGCGGCTGACTTTGTCCGCACCGAACGCGTTGCGCGTCCAATGCCGGTCAAACCATCATGCACAAAATGCAACAAATGTGCGACCAAGGTATGTGGTGCACCATTTGAACGTGTTGTAAATCGTGAATTATTCGTTCGCGAAACCGTGCAACAATATCAACCGGTTGTCACATATGTCCCAGCGGGCACATACACCACAGTTCGCGCAGTCGAAGCACCAAAATGCAACACTTGCAATTTCTAATTAAAAGTTTGCGCTAAGGAAAAACCACCCAATCGGGTGGTTTTTATTTTT
>CAMOCR010000060.1 GCA_946611025.1 uncultured Alphaproteobacteria bacterium
ACAATGAACCAAACCGGCATCATTACCGTCAACATAATCAGTGTATTTGCAACCAGCAATTTATCGCCAATGTGATCCATCACGCCACCTAATTTTGTGCATACGTTATATTTGCGCGCCAAGAAACCATCGAAAAAGTCACTTAATGCCGCCAATACGAACAGTATTAATGATGTCCAATACATTTGAAACATCAATGTTGGGATAATCGCAAACGACGCAGCAATGCGGAATGCGGACAAGAAATTTACAAAGAATTTCATATATTTTTTCTCCTTTATTTATATATTCATTATACATGAACAAGGTTATTATAACACTTCTGAATGGAAATATGCATAGATTTTTTTTGCCGCCACATCACCCAATTCTGGTACCCGCCGCAATGCTGCCATGTCGGCGTCCATTATGGCACGAACCGACCCAAAGTGGTTAAGCAACAGGTGTTTGCGCTTTGGCCCAATGCCGTCAATTTCATCCAGAACCGATGCGGTCATTTGTTTTGCACGTGTCGTGCGGTGATATGTTATAACGAATCGGTGCGCTTCGTCACGAACGGCGCGCAACATTAAAAACAGTGGCGAATCCTTGGGCAAATCGGTATATACCGCGCCATCGGGCATAATAAAGTGTTCGTCGCCATTTCTAACTTCGCCCTTGGTCACCCCCAGGATTGGAATGTTTGGTGCAACGCGGTGCGCGATGTTCCATTGGGCTGGGCCACCATCGACAATTATTAAATCCATCTTTGGACCACGTGCGACCGCACGGGATACAAATTCGTCCATCATGGCAATATCATTTCCGGTACGTGATTTATCATTTAATTTAAAATGGCGATAACCCGATTTTTCAAAACCGTTATGACCAAATGTAATCATTGCGCCAACCGGATTGGTGCCAAACAAATGTGAATTATCAAACACACCAGCCAATTCAATTTTTAACCCCAACCATTTTTCCAATGCAGATACATTTTTATCCCAATTCGAATTCGCGCTATGTGCATGATTCCGGCGCATACCGCGATTTGATGTGTGGGTCAATTCGGCGATTTTGTCGCGAACAACCGCCGCGTTTTCAAAGTCCATGTCTGCGGAATATTTTTGCATTTGTTTTTGTAAATCGGCAATAATTGGTTCGCTGTCACCGGTCAATATTCGCCGCGCCAATGATACGCGTTCGGCATAGTCGTTTTGCACAATACAACACGGCGCAGAACAACGCCCGATTTGATATAACAAGCATGGACGTGCGCGATTATGCATAAATGTATCGGTACATGTGCGAATGTTGCAGACCTTTTGAATCGTCTTGATTGTTTCGTTTAATGCAGAGACCGATGGATATGGACCAAAGACATCGCGCCGCTGGGATATCTTGCCGCGAAACTTCATCAATCGTGGGTATTTTGAATTGGTCAACGCAATCATTGGGTACATTTTCCCATCGGTCAGCATAATGTTGTATTTCGGTTTTAGGGTTTTAATCAGTTCCTGTTCCCGAATAAGCGCATCAGATTCGGTTGGAACAATTTCCCAATCAACCCGCGCGACAAGTGTGCGCATAACCTGTTTGTGCGGTTCCAGTTTTGATATGTCCAGATACTGTTTCAGGCGGTTTATCAGGTTTTTTGCCTTGCCCACATATAACAGGTTCCCATCCCGGTCGTACATTTTATACACGCCAGGTGACCGGGGGGCATTTTCAATTAAATCTGCAAATTGAATATTCATAATCTTTATGATATTATAATAAATGTAAAAATCAAATGGGGGATAAAATGAAACAAGAATATGGACGTTCAATGATTGAAATGTTGGGCGTATTGGCCATTATGGGCATTATTACCGTTGGGGCAATTGGGATGATTTCAACCGCAATGCGTACACAAAAACGCAGTGCCGTCAACGATGAAGTTATTTCTATTGTGACGGGTGTTCGTCAAATATTGGGTGAATATGACGACTTTTCAAATATCGATAGTTCAACGATATTTGGTGCAATTGGCATGTCGAATAAAAACCCGTATGGTGGGGCGTATACGGTGTCGGTTGACCCGTCAAATTCGCATCAGTTTATTGTTGGAATAACAGGTTTGGGCAAATCAGATTGCGAAGCATTAACGACAAAGGCATGGTCTAATTCGGTCGGATATCAAATGTCTGGTGGCAGGGCCAGCGGTGCAACTGGTGATTGTCGTAATGAAAACGGGAATAATACGGTACAAATCACATTTGGTGACTAGTGTTTTATAGATGGCTGAATTAAAAATCGTTTCACCAGTCGAAGATGGTACGCGCCTGTTGCGGTGGTTCGGGCGGCATTATCCGTCATTAACAAATGCAGAGTTTCACAAACTGTGTCGTGGTGGGCAAATTCGATTGAATTCATCGCGTGTTCGTGGGACAGAGGTTCTGCGTTCTGGTGATGCGATTCGTGTACCACCAACAATATCGGGCTATACAGCAGAAAACCGCAAAAAAACAGAATCAGGGGACAAGTTTTCGTTGTCTGATTTGGAACAATTGCGCAAATGCATAATTCACAACGATGATGATATTGTTGTGTTTGACAAGCCCGCAGGTTTGGCTGTTCAGGGTGGAACCGGCATTCGTAAATCTATTGATAAAATGGCGGCAGCATTATTTCCATATGCCAAGGTGTCGTTGGTTCATCGACTGGATCGTGAAACCAGTGGCGTGTTGGTTGTTGCAAAATCGCAACGCGCTGCCCAGTCATTATCAACAGAATTTCAATCTAAGACCGCACACAAAGAATATTTGGCATTGTTAAATGGTGTTGTGAAAACAACGCATGGTGTTATTGATAACTATATTGCCAAAGGTCAGGTTTTCGATTCGCCCACGCGATTGAACAATGGTACGGGGATGCGACCGCAACGGGCAATTACTGAATATGAAGTGTTGGCATCGGCGGGCTATGTTTCATGGGTTTTATTTAAACCAAAAACCGGTCGTACGCACCAGTTACGTGTACATAGCGCGTTTTGTCTAAATGCGCCAATTGTTGGTGATGATGTATATGGTCGCGGCAAAAAAATGGATGCGGCATTACAGGCGATGATGGCAACAAATAATTTACATCTGTTGGCATATCGTTTAACATTTCGACATCCAACAAATGGTCGCATGATGACATTTTGTGCATCGGTGCCAGAATTTATGAAACCTGTTATGAAGTTTTTAGAATTACAACTACCGTAAAGATTTACATATGGTACGCAAGAAGAAAAGAAATACATTTTTAATGGTGTTTCGTTTAATTGGCCTGTTTGTTGGGGGGCTGGCGGTGGCGGTGTTTGTTGCACTGAATCAGGTTAATCTTGAAACATTGCGTGGAAATATTTTGTCTGCGTTGCGTGGGGCAACGGGCTTGCCGGTTGAAATTGATGGGGCGGTGTCGTGGAAATTTTCATTGCGACCAAAAATTGAAATAAACAATGTACGCATAAAAAATGCAGATTGGGCGAAAAATAAATATGGGTTTGATGCCGAACGAATCGATGTGACATTGAACCTGGTATCGCTGTTGCGGAATCACCCAACGATTCAAAATGTCAGTATTAATGATGCCAAGGTTGCGTTGGAAAAAAATGCAAATGGTGAATATTCGTTGTCGCCGGTGGATGATGGCGCAGACAAAAAAGATGCAGGGGATAATACACCAAAAACACCAGAAAAATATCCGGTAAAAAAACTGGGGCTGGGGGGATTGGAAATAAATAATTTAAGTGCGAATATTGATGGGGAAAAATATTCGGTTTCAAATTTCCAATTGCGTTATTTTTCGCGTCATGACAAACAGGAATATTCAGGATGGATAAAATCTGGGGTACAAATTTTCCCGTTTATTGTGTCGTTTAGTCCGTATAACGCGGAACGCAAGGTCTATCCAGTAAGTGTTGCGTTCACAACGGGTGGAACACCACTGATTGCGAATATCGCACTGGAAGGGACCAGTTTGGCACCAATTGATTTTGTTGTTCGGGGTGATGTTCCAGACATTGCGGCGTTTGGTGCGGCGTTTGGGCGCGATTTCCCCGAATTGCCACCAATGGCGGTAAATGTTGCAGGTGGAATTGGTACAAAAAAAATAACATTACGCAAATCATCCATTGCATTGCGTGGTACAAATATTGATGTGTCGGGTGAATATAATTGGTCAAAAGATGTTCCAGATGTTGTGTTAAACATAAACGCGGGTGTTGTAAATTTAATGAAAACATTTCCAACAATGTATTCGCATAATTGGGTGCA
>CAMOCR010000061.1 GCA_946611025.1 uncultured Alphaproteobacteria bacterium
TGCGTTCGATCGTGACCCAAATGTTGTGACAGATGCCGAAAAATTCAAATGCAAATACGGCAATGCGTTCACGTTTATACCACAAACTTTCTCGCACATAAATGAAGTTGATGGCACATTCGATGCAATTGTGTTTGATTTAGGCATTTCATCGATGCAGATTGATGTTGCATCGCGTGGTTTTTCATTTCGTGCCGATGCACCACTGGATATGCGCATGTCGGGTACTGGTCTAACGGCGGCTGATTTTATTGCAGAATCATCGGTTGATGAATTGGCGCGTGTGTTGCGCGACTATGGCGATGTAAAAAAGGCAACCGTTTTAGCACGCGCGATTAAGGATAATTTACCCCAAACAACATTTGCCCTGCGCGATTTAATATTTAACCCGAATGATGTCGCCCCCGTGTTTCAGGCATTGCGCATCGCGGTAAATGATGAATTTGGTGAAATCGAACGCGCATTGTCGGCGGTGCCTGATAAATTAAATATTGGCGGCAAATGTATCTGTGTGACATTTCATTCAATCGAAGACCGCATTGTCAAAGAAACTTTTCGCAAATGGACAACACCCATGGGTGACCCACGGTTGCCAACATTGCGCCCCGCCCCGTTTGATTTGATACGGGCGACAACACCCACCGCCGCCGAAACGGAATCAAATCCACGTGCGCGCAGTGCACACATGCGTGGGGTTATAAAAACGTGTTGACCATAATGTATAAAATTATGTAAAGTTATAACAAAAGGAAAGGAAGAACATGAAAAAACAATCTATTTTACTGGGCGCAATGGCGGCAGTGTTGTCTGCTGGTGCGGCACACGCATTTTGTCCGGTGTGTACTGTGGCGGTTGGTGCCGGACTGGAGGGTGCACGCGTTTTGGGTGTTGCCGATGTGATTACTGGGCTTTGGGCGGGCGGCTTGATATTGTCGCTGGCGGCATGGACGGCGGACTATATGTATCGCCATGGCGTGCGTAATCGTTTGGTGTTTTTATTGAACTATGTTATTTATTATGGATTGTTGACGCTGATTTATTTTGTTCCCGCGGGCAACCCAACACTGCGCTTTGGCGCGACAACCATGTGGGGCGTTGACCAGTTCTTGCTGGGCGCAATTGTTGGTTCGGTCGTGTTCTGGTGCGCGGGCAAATGGTACCAAAAAATCAAGGCACGCAACGGTGGACACGCATGGTTCCCATTTCAAAAGGTCGTTTGGCCATTGGGTGCATTGGCAATTGTCACGTTGATTTTCTGGGCAATTCTGGAATGGTTGCCAAAAATTGGTGTCATTTTGTATTAATGCGATTTTTAGTGTTGATTCATATACCCGAAATATGATAAAATACAACAAAAGAGAGATGTAATTTGAAACACAATATTCGAAATTTTGTTGGAATTCTGGCGGCTGTGACATTGTCATTATCGGCAAATGCTGCGACGCAACCGAACCCACGTGGCGCATCAAATGATGCATCGGCGCGCACGGCATCAGCCGGTCGTATGGGTGGCGCGGTTTCGCGGGCGACTGTTTCGCGTGGTGCGGTGGTGACACCCGGTCGTGTCAGTGCGCGTGGCGCGGTCACATCAAACGCAATGCGTGGCGCGGCGGGTGCGGCGCGTTCGGTGACCCGTGCATCAAATGTTGCGCGCAGTGCAACGGTTGCGCGTTCGGCGACACCGACAAATGTGGCACGCACGGCAACAACAAATAGTACATCACGCGGTTCAATTGCGCGTGCAACGGCGGTGTTTAACGATATTTCAAAAATTGGTGGTGGTTATGCCCAATGCCGCGAAGCGTATGCGACATGTATGGATCAATTCTGTGCAAATGCAAACGACACATATCGCAGATGCTTTTGCAGTTCGCGCTTTACCGATTTTCGCGATACAGAGGCTGCACTGGACCAGGCAAAAACCCTGTTGATGCGGTTTGAAGACAACAATTTGAACGCGGTTGATAAAACCGCCGCCGAAGTGAACGCGATGTACACCGCCACTGTTGGCGAAGCGGCTATTAAGAACGATACCAGTGGCGCGCAACAAATCTTGAACGAAATTGGCGATTTGTTGTCGGGCAAGAAAAAGGTAACCACAACAAATTGTAATTCTGGGTCGTTGGGTGTTTTGTCATTTGACATATCAACCGATGTTGACGACATTTGGGGTAATAACAGCAATTCAATCTTTGGTGGTAATTCGGGACAAAATCTTGCTGAATTGGAAGGTGTCGACCTGTACAACGCATCAAACAAACAATGTATTGATATCATTGCCGACAGTTGCGAAAACGATGCTGTTTTCCAAATGGCGCGCAGTTCATATAACATTATGATTACCCAAGACTGTAACGCATATGAAAAGAAGATTGATTCCCAACGCGAAGCGGTCAAACAAACCGTGCGTACGGCGGAAAAATATTTACGCGAAGCGCGCTTGGATGAATACCGTTCCCACAACAGCGCCGATGTCAACGAATGTATGACCAAGGTTAAAACGGCGATGTTGGCGGATACTGCATGCGGTGCAAACTATAAACGTTGTTTGGACTATACGGGTGCATATGTAAATCAAACAACCGGTGAACCAATTTATTCGCCGCGCCTGTTCCAGATGAACGATTTGATTACATTGGGCGGCGTTGATTCCAATATTGATGTATTAAAACAAAATCAACAATTTGATAAGTTCCTGGATTCTCGTAAAATGTTCGCGACAACAGCATTGGACACATGCCGCGACATCGCCGACACGGTATGGACGGAATTTAAGCGTACCGCGTTGATTGAAATTGCCCAGGCACAAGATGAAAAGATTGAAGAAGTAAAAATGTCCTGTGTCAACACAATGGCGGAATGCTATGACACACAATCGTCCGCATTGAAAGATTTTGACACAACCACCGCCCAATCATCCGGTGCGGTTGCGGCATATGCGGCGCGTTCAATGTGTGCCGACCGTGTTATCGCCTGTGCATCGTTGTATGGTGACACCACGGGATGCAAATTTGATGGCAACGGTAAATTGACCGCGGGCAACAATGGTAACCGTTGTGGCTTGGATGCATTGTTGAATTTTGTTGATACCGTTGACACGACAAGAATTAATGAAGGGTGTGAAGTCGCTTTACAAAACTATGCAAATGATTTATGTACACCAACATCTGGCGATATGGGTTATCCATGGAAATGCCGTTTGTTGACGCCGACTGAAATAAAAGATAATCTTAACAAGGCCGCTGGTACATATTGTGCGATTAATGATAACAATATAACAATGAATACTGACACTCTGATATCCAACTTGGTTAATGATATTGTTATGGATTTGTCAAATACAATGGCGACTCAATGCACAACGTTAAACGGTTTGTGGGCAGATGCAACCGAACTTGCTGAACTTCAAAAAGGCAATTATAGTGATTTGAAAGCATATTATACAGCTGTGTATAGCAACAACCAAACATATGTAGATAATAGTTATAAATATGGTCGCTGTATTGAAAGCAACACACGTATATTATGCGAAGCATATGGCAAAGAAACTGAATCTGGCACACCGCTTGCTACATATGATGCAGCCAACGATACATGTACATTTAGTCCAGAATGGTACAAGAAAAAATGTACAGAAGAATTGGGTGGTATCTGGGAAAATTCAACCTGCTATATCATGTAAATACAGGATAAAAAATGAAAAAATATTTAAGCATAATTTTGTTTGGATTGATGACGACAACTGCTAATGCTGGATACTGGGTAATTAACGAAAACGCAGGTTGTGCAAATTATGTCATTTGGTTTGGTAAAGATCGTTACAATTTTTGTGGTGCGGTTGAACCCCAGTGTAATGGAGATTGGGCGGGAGATAATGAATTAAAAGAAACAACGAGCTGGTATACAAATGGACAATCCGCTAATTTTGGTGACACGTATTGGTGTTGTGCTGGAAAAATCACAGGAGACAAACCAACAACGTGGCGTTCTAAGGCTCCAGAAGGTACACCTGGTAGATGGGTTAAAGGTAAAGATTTTTATACAAAAACAGAAATAAAAACCAAGAAAGTTTCCGGAGGAACTTGTTCGTATCTTGTAAAAACCGATATTTGTGGAAATGTAACATCAGAAGAGACATCATGCGACAAACCAGAATCTAGCAACATAACGTGTCCAGATGGTCAATATTTCCGTACATCCAGTAAATCTTGTGCAAAATTGTGC
>CAMOCR010000062.1 GCA_946611025.1 uncultured Alphaproteobacteria bacterium
TCTGATGCAACCGCGGGCGCATCATCGGGGGTTGCCGGAACAAACGATAACCCATCCCGCACACGCGCCATTGCAATTACCATGTCGATACCGCGTTGCAATTGGTAATCGCGCGCATCTTTTTCTTCGTCTGTTAAATTCAATTCATCTTCTTCGTCATCATCGTCTTTATCGGCTTTTTTCGAATCTTTGTCTTTGTTTTTCTTTTTCGCCGCATCATTTTTCAATGAATTTTTGAAAGACGCTTCGGAATATGTGCTTTCTTTCTTTTCAATCACTTCGACCTTGCTTTGCAGCACTTCTACATCGGGGGTAATACCTTCGTTTTGAATTGAACGCCCCGATGGTGTGTAATAGCGCGCAATTGTAATATGAATTGCCGTTCCATCACCCAATGGTTTTTGTTGTTGCACAGACCCCTTGCCGAAACTTTGCGACCCCATGACCAGCGCGCGATGGTTGTCTTGTAATGCGCCGGCAACAATTTCCGATGCCGATGCCGACCCATGATTTATCAGCACCACAATCGGTTTACCATTTACCATATCACCCGGTTTGGCAAAGGCACGTTCAATATCGGTCTTTTCTTTGCCGCGGGTTGAAACGATTTCGCCACTGTCCAAAAACGCATCCGACACATCAATTGCGGCGGTCAAATACCCACCGGGGTTATTACGCACATCAACGATATACCCAACAACATCTTTCTTTTCCAGCGATTTCAACGCATCGTGCAATTCTTTGGTTGTTGTTGCACCGAAATCAGATATACGCACATAGCCAACCCGTGGTGCATCCGTATCGGCATCGGCGGCCTGTTTTTCGCTGAACTTTACCGATTTCACCTTGATAATGTCGCGTTTCAATGTAATGTCGCGCGGTTCGCCACCATCGGAAATAACGGTCAGTTTCACCTTGGTTCCGGGGCGCCCTTTCATCTTTTTGACCGCCTGATTCAGTGTCAAATCAAAAACTTGTTCGCCATCGATATGGGTAATATAATCGCCCGCCTTGATTCCGGCACGTGCCGCCGGTGTATCGTCAATTGGCGAAATAACCCGCACCGCCCCACGATCAGACGTAATTTGAATTCCCAACCCACCAAATTCGCCATGCGATTTATCATTAAATTCCTTGAAATCATCCGCCGACAGATATGACGAATGTGGGTCCAATTCCGCCAGCATGCCGTTCATTGCGGCCTCTAACATCTTCTTTTCATCGACTTCTTCGACAAAGTTATCGCGCGCCGTTTCAAACACCAACGCCAGTTTTTTCAATTCTTCGTAAATCTGGGCATCGGTCAGGTGTACAATCGGTTCGTCTTTCTTTTTATCTTTTGGTGCCGCAAACGCAGCCACAGGCACAATCAAAGCCAACAACAGACACAGTTTCTTGAACATACTTATTTTCCCCTTGGTACATACATAACAATGATACACCAAAACCACCCATATCGCAAACCGATTTTAAAGATTTTTTATTGACAAATATATAATATTGTCTATAATAATAGAAAAGGATAACAAATGGCGGATCGTCATCAATTACGCGAAAATATCAAAGAAATTCGCACCCAGATTGCACAATACACATCTGGGGCCGGGACAATTCGCCGTTTGAACAATGTGAATTGGGTTCGCAATCGCATAACATCGATTGAACCAAAGGTTTTATTTCAATCGTCTGATTCCAGAAAAGTCGATTATACATATATGCACAACATCAACGATGTGTACGACTATATCAATCAATTCCAAGACCGCCCGACCAAACACCAACTGAACATAGACGACATAAAAAACATGCATCGTTTATTCACGCAACACACCCACATGGAATGGGTCGCCGGCACATATCGCCACGATGATAAAATTGTGAATATAATTGTGAACGGTTTCCGTATGCATGCGCCCCGCCCCGATATTGTTGAATATACAATGAACGAAATCTTGCGCAAGGCAAACACATCTAAATCGAATATTTTGGATCGTGCGTTTGATATTCACTATGAAATTGTTGCATTACAACCATTCGAAGATTGCAATAAACGTGTCGCCCGCGCGGCAATGAATTTGTTTTTAGTATTAAATAAATTACCAATGATATTCTTTGACAAGACCGAAGACAAACGCGGCTATATCGATGCGATTTCTGCGCGTGCAAACGGCCGGACAAAAGAATACACCGAATATATGTTGCATGTCACCGAACGTTCATACCGCAGTATTCTGCGCGAAATCAAGCATTCAAAGATATTGTAATTTTATTCGTTATCATGGAACAGGCGCGCGGGGTCAACCGATTGGTTGCCACGGCGCACTTCCAGATACATTTCTTGTTTATCAACACTCATACGACCAACGGGTTCACCCGCCAAGACCTCTTGTTCCGGCAAAACATCCACCGACCCCAGATTTGTCATAACCGTATTATACCCATTTTTATGTGACATAATTATAACCTTGCCAAAGCCACGGAAATTGTCGGCAAATTTGACAACACCATCCGCCGGTGCCATGACCAAGGCATCGCCACGCGTACGAATGCGCCAACCGTCCGATTTCAACCCCAATGCCGTTTTTTCGCCATAATGCACCACCACGCGCCCCCGCACCGGCAGGTTTAATTTACGCCGTGAAAAATGTGCATCTGCCGACATTTGTGACGAACCAACCCCCGCCGACAATTCGGAAATGCTTTTCGCGCGCGCCGACAATTCACGCAATTTTTTTTGCAGACCCGCCTGTTCGCTTTTTAATTTTTCGTTTTGCGCCGAACGCGTACGCAGCAATTTGTCCAATTCATTGCGTTGCGATGTGTATTTTTTCGCCGTGCGGTCTAACTTTTCTTTTTCCACCGCACGCGCATCGCGCACACGCGCCAATTCAGCAATCTGTTTATCGGCGCGTTCAATTTCACCCGCGAACATATCCGCAGCCCCCGTCAGCACAGACGATGTCAAAACATATTCGTGCATATCGGCGGAATCAAAACTGGGGTGTGATGCAACAAACAAAATCGATGCCGCCGAATCCGCAATTCGCCCGCGGTTTTTTTCCATTTCGCGCGTTATCGATTCAATGCGCGAATCCAGTTCGGCAATTTTTTTCGCGATTTCCGCGCGCTGTTGTTCCAGTGTGCTGACCTGGTCGGCGGTGCGAACCAAATCTTTCTTGGTTTTTGCGATATCGCGTTCGGTCGATGCCACACGCACAGACAATTCTTGGCTGCGTTTTTCGGTTTGTGCAATTTGCGATTGAATTTTTTCCAAATCATTTGCCGCATTTGCCGCCGGCACAAATGCCCCCAGCGCGACAAAAACACCAACACCAAAAATGATATTTGAAATTTTCATATTGCTGACAAATACTTTATCAAAAACCACACAAAAAGTAAACTTTTAACCGCAATGATTTTTTATTGGCTTTTTACCCCAGACATAATATAATACACATATCGGCATGTGTTGTGCCGTGGGGTTTAAAAGGCCCTTTTCAAACCTGGTCGGTGACGACCTTAAAAATCTCCAACACTTTATGTGGTTGGAGTGTGCGAATACATTGAATAAGCACAGCAATTAGGTTTGATTGCCTTTTAGCTCCAACCACTTGATACTTTTTCGGGTGGTTTTATTTTTATCAACCAACGGGGGAAACCATAATGGCAAATAATGTACGTCAAACAATTTTAGAATATCAACGCAAACACAATATTCCTGATTTTATGATGTGCAATATTTTATGCATGGACGAATCCGAATGGAATAAATACAAGGTCAGCGGTCGCGGTACACTGACCACTTTTCAAAAAATAATGTTTGTCGCCACGGCACAAATGCCATTGTGAAACTATTTACAGATAACGCGCAAAAATACTTTCTTGCCCCGTTGCACCATGATTTCCGCCGCCGGCGCAATTGTTGCATATGGGTCGGTTATTTTTTGTGAATCAATTTGAATACCACCCTGGACAACATTACGGCGCGCATCAGATTTAGACGCAAACAGCCCCACCGCACACAGAAAATCAACAATTCCCATTGGCGCATTCATTTCAATTTCCGCCGTTGGTGCATTTTCCATATTTCCCACGCCACCAAATAATGCCGCCGCCGCGCTTTCCGCCGCACGCGCCGCCGCCGTGCCATGTGCAATTTCCGTTGCCGCGAA
>CAMOCR010000063.1 GCA_946611025.1 uncultured Alphaproteobacteria bacterium
CCATCGCGTGCGATAACGACACCCTCGAACAACTGAATACGGAATTTATCACCGTCTTTGATTTTTACATGAACTTTTACCGTATCACCCGCCTTGAAGTTCGGGATTTTTTTATCTGCGGCAACTTTTGCAATGTTTGCGGCTTCGATTTTTTTCAAGATACTCATTTTTACTTTTCCTTTATTAAGTCCGGACGACGTTCTTTGGTTATTTCGTCCGATTGTTGTTTCCGCCACCGTTCGATATTGCCGTGGTGACCAGACAGCAGGACTTCTGGGACATTATGTCCACGCCATACTGACGGACGGGTATATAACGGCCATTCCAACCCGCCGATTTCAAAACTTTCATTTTCGGTGGATTCTGCCCCACCGTGCAGCACATTATCCATCACACGAACGCAACTGTCAATAAAAACTTGCGCGGCAATTTCACCGCCCGACAGGATATAATCGCCAATGGATAATTCTGTTATATTATACTCATCCAAGACCCGTTGGTCAATTCCTTCGTATCTGCCACAAATCAGGGTATATGTTGCATTTGAATCTGCTGCAAATTCGCGCACCATTTTTTGATTAAGTGTTGGCCCGCGCGGTGAAAAAAATATGATTTTCCCCGGATTTTTAATACTGTCAATCGCATCTGCCAACGGTTCGGGGCGCATAACCATGCCCGCGCCACCACCAAATTGTTCATCATCGACCGACCCATAATTGTTGATTGCAAAGTCACGAATATTAACCGCATCATATGACCACACCCCGTGTTCCAGTGCGCGACCAACCACGCCACCCCCCAGGGTACCCGGAAACATTTCTGGAAAAATGGTCAATATGTTAAAGTGCATTTTATTTCGTTTTTTGTAATTTTTGTGCGACTTTCGCAATAATATTTTCGTTTGGATGCACAACAATAACCCCATTTGCCGTCACAAAACGAACAATGTCATTATAGTTATATGTTTGTGTTTTTTTGTCTGTTGTATTTATCATAAATAAATTTCCTTTTTTACCATATCAACATCGGCGCCAATAAAAGACACATAGTCGCCGTTGTCTAATTCAATAATATCGCCGGCACCAAAGTTTTGAAAACCCGCAACGGTGCCAATTTTTTTACCATCACGCAAAACGGCAAAACCGATTAAATCGGCCTGGTAATATTCGCCATCGCGCACCTCGGGCAGGGTGCCGCGGTCAATATACAATTCGGTTCCACGCAGCGTTTCCGCGGCATTTCGGTCATCAACACCTGCAATGTGTGCAATAATCACATTTGAATTTGGCACCACGCGAACAAATCGAAAATCGCCGTCTTTGAACTTGGAACTTTGAACTTTGAAGTCGCGAAAATCAGCAGGTTTTTCGCTAAAAGTCTGTACGCGAACATCGCCCCGAATGCCCTGGGGGGCGACAATTTTACCAACCAAGATTTTATCTTTGGCGTTCACGGACATTTTTTGTACCTAACAGAATAGTTTTTATTTCTTTAAGATAATTATCAACGTTCAAATTGTTTTCTACCGCATATCCAATCAGCGAATCAATGTTTTCAACATAACTGTCATAGACAATATCGCGTTGCTCTTTGGTTAAAAATCGCAAGTGTGCAAAGACATCGCGATTCAAGATGCGAACGCAATATTGTCTTGTGTTTTTGACCCTGTGATTCGCGACAAACATTATTCTGCGACCGCTTCTGCTGGTGCTTCTTCGGCGGCTGGCGCAGCTTCTGTTGGTGCTTCGGCGGCAGCTTTAGCAGCGGCTTCGGCGGCGGCTTTTTCTTCGGCTATTTTAGCCAACTTGGCTTCTTTATCTTTGATTTTCTGTTGTGTCTTTTCAGATGGTTGGTTCTTTTTTGTTTGAACTGGAATTGGTTTCGCGGCAACTAAACCAGCATGCACCAAGAATTTGTACACACGGTCAGAGGCACGTGCGCCCTTAGCCATCCAAGATTTGATGTCATCAATATTCAAAATAACGCGTTTTTCGCTGTCTTTGGCTTGCATTGGGTCATATTTACCGACAACCGCCAAAATGTTTCCAGAATTACGCGCGTTGCGTGAATCTGTGACAACAACATGATAATATGGGCGTTTTTTTGCGCCATATCTTGCCAAACGAATAACAGTAGCCATTTATAATCCTTTTTGTTTTATGACTTTGTCCACAAAGAAAACCATCGTCAAGAGCGAAAACTCGCCGGATGACGTACCAATGCATACCGCATCTGGATGATTTATAATGGCAATCTCTGGGATTTGCAGGCGTATTATGTATTAAAAAATACCGAAAGTCAAATAATTATTGCGGTTTATCGATGATGTTGGCGGTTTTTATAGAGCCAGGGGTTCGGGTTAAAGAAATTAAAGTGTCGCGGGCGGTACTTGGGTTGCCCGCATTGGTCGGGACAACACATATTCATGCTGATATTGATATTTATGTTGTAATTCACATGATACAGGATTTTGTCGGCTTTCTTGTTGTTGCAAATTTTGTGTGCCGGTTGCATATTGTCCAATGTGCTTTGTCCACCCAATGATTTTGGGAATTGGTGGTCCCAGGTGAACATATGCTTGGTTTGGGCGTTTTCTTTCAATATTTGGGAATTAATTTGTATTGGTTGCCCGCACAATTTGCAACACGGATAGACATCATAGTCGCCCATAAGCGCAAAGATTTGTTTTACTTGTTTCGTGGATAATTTTCCATCTATGTTATTGGCCTTGGTCAGTTCACTTACCAATCGTTTAACGGTCTTTTTTATGTCTATAAAAAGAAACAACGCACAGTCATCGGTGGTCTGTGCGTTGTTGGTTAGTATCCCCAGCAGTTCTTTCAGGTGTGTCTTGTCCATTTTATTAATCAGTTTAGACAGATTGCGTAATGTTTGCTGAATTTCGGCCTTTGTCATTATGAATTTCTCCCCCTGGTTAAATTGACAATAACTTCACAGAAACAATTACAGCAAAAAACACCCATGCGTGTCAATAGTGTTTTTTGTTTTGAATCAGTATTGTTTATCCAATTGGATTATTATTTGACGCGCAAACACAGACATGTTTTGATTCATAAAGTGTAAATATTGTTTGGCGTCACCCGCGGCAACGGTTTTTGCGCGACCCGTTGCAAAAAATCGCGGGTTATACCCCAATTCCCATGCCAATCTGGTACGGTCGGCATCCCACAGACATGCGGAAACATAATCGGGTGCGACAAAATTAAAAGAATGGTTTTTAATTGCATATGTTATTGAATCGCGACTTTTTATATCAATATTGCCGATTGTGTCCATAGCGCGCAACGCCATTGGAATCGCATTTGCACCGTGTTTGGTGTCATCGCCATCGGTTGTGCGCGCCATATCATGAAATGCACATGCCAAGATAACATCTTGTGGTGATTTGCCCATGTTTAATGCGTAATCGATTCCGCGAAACACAACCGCCGCAGTATGCGTATATAAACCATGATAACCATATTTTTGCTGAATTGCGTTTCGTTCAACAATTGGCATTATGTCCATTAAATACCAATCGAAATATTTTGAAATAGAAACTCTCTCTGCCATATTTAATAAGAAATTTTGTTTTTGTTGTCCGTCTTCGCTGACGCTATGCCAAGACATTGAACAAACTCTGTTCTTTTTGTCCGTCTTCGCTGACGCTACGCCGAGACACTCAATTTTTCAACGCGCGCTACGCTTGCTTGAAAAATTGGTGGTGCGGGTGAAGAGAATCGAACTCTCGTCTTCAGCTTGGGAAGCTGACGTGCTGCCATTATACCACACCCGCGAAACGAACTGATTTTATATTATTGAACGGGTAATGTCCAGACAAAACTATTTTGAATGCAACGAACGCGAATTTACGCGACATCTGTACGCTTCATCAATCTTTTTGCATTTTTTTAACAGGTCTTCGGTTGAATTACCATGAACCGTTGTATGATCGCGATGATTTTTTGGAACACGATGTTTGGCGTGCTTTTCAACT
>CAMOCR010000064.1 GCA_946611025.1 uncultured Alphaproteobacteria bacterium
GAAAACCCCGGTTTTCTGGCAAAAAAGCAAATAAAAACAACCAAACGATGGTTTGATTTTGTAAATACGCTTGTAAATACAGGTTAAACCACCAAACAAACCAATACACCCGGAAAGGAGGGACCCACACAATGCAAAAAAATATCAAACAAATAATGATTGCACTGGACCAGGTTTTAAACACAACCGTTTGGGTAAATCAAGACAGACAAATCGTGTCATTAAGTGATGAATTGCACATTGGTCACAATAATGCGCCACGTTCTATCGAAGATTTATCACGCGCGTCATTGGTCGGTGCGTATGTGTCTTTGCAAATCAGAACCGATAATTTTGATGTTGCGGCAGAAAGCTTGGAAACACACGATTTGGCACTGAAAGTCAAAGAAATGGTTTTTGCCGAGGCGAAAAAGATTATGGATAACGACACCGAGCGCGCAGAACGTCACGTCCGTGCCGCCTAAACACAGTTTCCGGGAGACCGGAAGGAGAGGAGAAGCCGCCGTCAAGTAATTGCCGGCGGTTTTTTATATCAAAACTCGCCCCACAATGCGATTTTATTGTTATTAGCAATAAGAATATCATTATTATAACAATATTGCAATGTGGGGCGAAATATTTGCAAACAAACACTATTTTATATGTGTAATATTATGCGCGTTGTTCTTTTTTATAACAACCAATCATAACAACACTGGATTCGGGTTGGATGCCGGTTGCCTCTAAAATCTTGACCAATCGGGCGCGGGATTCTATCCAATGGGCTGCTGTTGTGGGCGATTTGGTTTGTTTTTTTGCCGGTTTTGGGGACTTTGTTGTTTTGATGTTTTTCATAAGCTTGGCGTTTTTCGCCGACATCGCGGTTTTTGCATGTGTTTTTGGTTTGACCGATTTAATGTTTTTTATATTTTTTGGGGATTTTGTTGTATTGCGTTTTGTTTTTTCCATAATTCGTTCCTTTGGTTGTATGCCAAATTATTATACCCCGCATTTGCGCGTTTTTGTATCAGGATATCAACCTAGGAAATTTATTATAAAACCAGAATTATTTTGCCAATTTGTCGCGGATGTGTGCGACCGACGCAACCCGTTCGCGAATCACACCATTGAAATCGGCATTACTTAAATCAACCGCGTATCTGATTGCGTTTGCGAATGCCAATGCGTCACTGTTCCCGTGGGTTTTGACCGAAAATCCGTTCAAACCCAAAAATGTCGCACCGGCATATGAACGCGGGTCAATTTTATGCTTTAACCGTTTGAACACATGCACCAAGAAAAATGCACCAACCATTGCCAATATGGATTTCTTGAAATTTTCCATTATGACGCGTTTTATCAATTTCGCGGTCCCCTCGACCGTTTTCAGAACGATATTGCCGGTAAATCCGTCGGTCACGACAACCTGGACCCGGCCGGCACTGATATCGGTGGCCTCGACAAAACCGACATATTCGTATGGCAATTCATCACGGTGTTCGGTCAAAACACGATTTAATTCTTGCAATGTTTCGTTGCCCTTGGTTTCTTCGGTACCGATATTCAGAATACCAACACGCGGGCGCGACATACCACCTATAACATCGGCATAGACAGAACCCAATATCGCAAAATCAAACAAATTTTGGGCATCGCATTGAACATTTGCACCCAAATCCAGCACAACCACACGCGAATCACCACCGCCGGACGGCAACATTGTTGTTATCGCCGGACGCGATATGCCATCAACGGTCTTTAATGCCAATTTTGATAAAGACATTAAAACCCCGGTATTTCCAGCACTGACCACCGCGGACGCATTGCCCGCACGAACATCACGAATTGCCATAAACATGGATGTTCCATCCGCATGGCGCACCACATCGCGAATTTTATCCGTTCCGCGAATTACATCGGGGGCATCTATAATCGTGGAATTGCGCGCAACACGCGGAAATTTCGCCAACAATTTCCTTAATACCGATTGTTTGCCAAAAATACGAAAATGAACATCAGCATCGGCATTTTGGTATAAAAATTGGTTGATACCGCCCAAAACAACCTTGGGTCCTTTGTCACCACCAAACGCGTCAATGGATATAACCTTGGTCATAATTTATCCCCCGCCAAATAAAAAAGCAGATTGATAAACCTATTATGACACAGGATTACCAATTCTGCCACATTTATTTTTTGTTTTATTATTTTGCACCACATGCAGGGCAAACATGATGTGGACGTTTCTTTTCGCCACAAGATTTGCATACACCAACCGGCATAATTTTCAAAGCATCATGTGATTGACGTTGTGCACTGCGTGCCTTACTTGTTTTACTTCTGGGTGTTGCCATTTTATAATCCTTTTTTAATAAACTTGTTATATTTTATTCTATTATTCCCGTTTTGCAAGGAAAAGTTTGTTATTTCCCCGCGTATCGCGGGGAAATAACCTGTTAAATATCCAACAATTGTTGGTGTTCGCCACCTTCGCGGGCAATTTTTTCAGCGCGTTCTTCTTCCTTGGCGATTTCACGCACACGACGAACATATGCACCGGTGCCAATTGGAATCAGACGACCAACAATCAAATTTTCGTTGATACCAACCAATTTGTCGGTTGAACCATTGATTGCCGCGTCCACCAAAACCTTGGTTGTTTGTTGGAACGATGCGTTGGATATGAACGAACGCGATGTCAAAGACGCACGCGTCAAACCAACCAAAACCTGGGACGCTTCGGCTGGGCGACCACCATCGCGTATCACACGCGCATTTTCTTCTTCGAAATCAACACGGTCAACAACCGAACCCATCAAGAATCCAGTATCGCCTGGGTTTGCGATTTCAACACGACGCGTCATTTCACGAATCAAAATTTCGATGTGTTTGTCGTTGATGGTCACACCCTGTAAACGATAAACCTGTTGCACTTGTTCGACCATAAATGTCGCCAATGCCTTTTGTCCCAAAATACGCAAAATATCCTGGGGCACGGGTTCACCGTCAACCAATTTTTCAGCCTTTTTCACGACATCGCCACTGCGAACCAATAAATTTGTTCCCTTGGGCACGGCATATTCCACAGGCGCCGTTCCGTCGGTCGGTTCAATGCGAATAATGATTTTAGATTTCGCATCCTCTAATTCGATTGTTCCGTCAATTTCCGCCAACAAAGCCGGATTTGCAGGACGGCGAACCTCTAACAATTCTTCGACGCGTGGCAAACCACCGGTAATATCGCCCGTCTTTTTCGCCTGGACAGGGATACGCGCCAAAATATCACCCGCAGAAACCTTGTCCCCGTTGGCAACAGTCAATACGGAATACATTGGAACCATATATTCGGCAATTTTTTTGCCGCCCAACGAAATAACCTCGCCATTGGCATCGACCAATGTAATAGATGGATTTAACGGCTTTTTGGTTACGTTTTTCCAATTTGTGACCTTGCGCGAGATGATTCCAGTTGTCGGGTCAACCTCTTCTTGGAAAGACACATTTTCAATCAAATCGTTAAAGCATACCGTGCCGTCTTTTTCCGCGATAATATCGTTGGAATACGGATCCCATTCAGCAACCTTGGCACCCTTGTCCACCATGTCGCCATCAGATACAATCATTTTTGATGCGTATGGCAATGCACAACTGAACAATTTGTTATCTTTGTCATCAACAACCGCAATTTCGCCATTGCGCGACAACACAACAACACGGCCAGCCTTGTTTTTAATGGTATTTACGCCAATCAATTTGATTTTACCCGCAACCGGCATTTCGATAAAGTGGCTTTCCGCACTACTTTCCGCAATACCACCAATGTGGAAGGTCCGCAATGTCAACTGGGTTCCTGGTTCACCAATAGATTGACCCGCGATAACACCAACCGGTT
>CAMOCR010000065.1 GCA_946611025.1 uncultured Alphaproteobacteria bacterium
CGTCAAATAAACCTTCGGCGGCCAATTTTTGTTTGCGATCTTCCAGCATTTTAAGAATTGCGCCAACGCCCGCCATTTCGATTTCATTTACCACAATTTGATAGTTGCTGCGCGCGGGGTATGTTGTAAAACGACCGGTGACAATTACCTCCATCCCTTCTTCCAGTTTGAATGCAACGGGGGTTCCACGCCATATAATCATTTGAATTGCAGCACCGGCATCCTTTATCGTCATGTACATATGACCCGATGTTGCGCGTGTAATTTGCGACAGTTCACCGCGAATTTTAATGCGCGGAAATGCGGTTTCAACAACACCCTTTAACAGTGCAGACGCATCGCTGACGCTGAAAATCATATCTGGTGAAACAAGTGGTTCTGGTTTTTGCATGTTTATTCCAATCCTGCGCGATGCGCCAATGTGTGTGCCTTTTGTTTTAACATATCCATAAATTGTTCGTCTGGGGCGACAAACGGTGAACCATTTTTGTATAAATTATTCAATAATTCTGGTTTGAATTGCGAATATGTTATATCAAAGATTTTATTTGTCTGTTTATGTACCAACCACCAATGCAATGGTCGTGCGCCATGAATTTCCCATACTTTATCGCCACCGGTCATTGAATATATCAGGTAAGTTGTTATTAAACAAAAACCACTGGTTGGGTCGGTGTTGGTTCGCATTTTATTTTCGCCCAAAACATCATGGTGGGTTATGCGTTCTTTGTACGCATTGCGCAGTAAATATACCATTTCCGGCAATGTAAAGTGTTCGCCCAAGACATCGTCAAACTGCATCGCATCCAACATTAACTGTTTAGATTGCGCATCATATTTTGCCAACAGGTTCTGTTGCCCCGCATAAAATTGTTCGGCTTTTGTCATGATGGCAATTATACCACAAATGCACAAAAATTCAAGGAATTACAGTTCTGTCAACGGCCAACGGGGGCGGGGCGCAACGGGGGTGGTGACCACCTTGCCGGCGCGATAGTTTTCAATGCCAGCCCACGCAATCATTGCACCGTTGTCGGTGCAAAGGTTCATTGGTGGTGCGGCAAATATAATCTTTTGTTTTTTTGCTAAATTTTCCATTGCGGCGCGAATTGCGCTGTTTTTCGCAACGCCGCCCGCAACGACCAGTGTTTTTGGTGCAGCCGCCTTGACGCGTGCATCGGCAAAGGCATGCGACAGACGATTTATAATGCAATCAACAACAGCCGCCTGGAACGATGCACAAAAATCGTTTATAAAATTGTCATCACGCGCAGATTCGTCTGTTTTATCCAACATTATGCGCGCTGCGGTTTTTATGCCACTGAAACTGAAATCGCACCCAGGTTTGTCGCACAAGGGGCGCGGAAAATCAAATGCGCGTGGGTCGCCCAACCCGGCGCGTTTATCAACGATTGGACCACCGGGGTACCCCAGTCCCAGCATTTTTGACACCTTGTCAAATGCTTCGCCGGCACTGTCATCCAGTGTTTGCCCAATCAATTCATATTGCCCAACGCCGCGCACCAACAAAATTTGACAATGTCCGCCCGATGCCAGCATCAACAAATATGGAAATTCAACCGATGTAATTGCATCACCACCGGTTGCCGATGCGGCGTGCAGACGCGGAACCAATGCGTGACCTTCCAGATGGTTTACGGCGACCAATGGTTTGTGAGTCGATTGCGCAATACCCGTTGCCGCCAGCCACCCAACCAACACACCACCAATCAATCCCGGACCCGCAGTTGCGGCAATAACATCAATGTCGTCAATGGTTTTACCCGCGTGGTCAAGCGTTTGTTTAATAACTTCATCAATCGCCAAAATGTGTGCGCGTGCCGCCAATTCGGGTACAACGCCGCCATATTTTTGGTGTTCTGGAATTTGGGAATAAATAATGTGTGATAAAATATTGCGGTTTGAATCAACAATTGCCGCCGATGTTTCATCGCATGACGATTCAATCCCCAGACAGAGCAGGGGTTTGTCGGTGTTTTGTGATTGGATGTTGCTGGACAATTTGCCCATGTCCATGCGTAAAAGTTCTTCGTTTGCCATTTTATTTGATTTCCAGTATTACAATACCGATATTGTTAGGCATTTTTTTGCGTTTTGCAACATATTCGTTAAAATCTGTATCGACAACGGCGCCGCGACTGGATGACGCATGGCGCAACATGCCGTTTGGCATCAAAAAGCCCATGTGGCGTACCGCCAAATCGGTTCCGGTTTTTTTATACATTTTTTCTGATTGCGACAGCACAAACAAAACGATTAAAGGCGTTTCTGTTTTTATATTGCCAAGATTTTCGTATGGTATATATTCCAAGTTTGCTGTTCTTAATGGCTGTTTGACGGATATATTATGAACATTCTTTAACCATGCCGAACGGTTGATTGTGACATTGCGAATAGCTGTTTTGCCATATTTTGCGCTTACATTTTCAACCAGCCATGAATTATTTGGTAACCATTCTGTTGCAACAAAATGATTGCGATTCAAAAAATCAACTTTGCCATTTTTATATCGAATTTTAGTCAGTTTTTCAATGTCATCATCTGCCAATACCGTTTCAACAAATGTTGTGCAATCAAATGCATCAAATCGTATAAGGGGGTCTGTGTCTGGTGCCTTTTCTTCACCAAGCGGATCACGAACATATGGCGTACCAAGGTATTTTTCACCAATCGTATTATCATGCGTGCATGCCGCACAAAGTATTGGGAAAATCAAAAAGAATAAAAGTTTCATTTATATGTTTTCTTTGACGGTGTTTCCAGTATGGCACAGTACAATTGCCGTTGTCACATCCATTTCGCCAGAATCAGGTAATGATGCAATTTTGTTAACACATGCAACAATTAAATCAATATCGCCATCGCCGGCAACGGCAACCTTGACTGCGGCAACGCGTTGGTCGTTTGATGATGATAACCAGTGTTTCAAATTGTCTTGTTCCAGTTTATTTGCACTTTGCGAATGAAAGAACACAAATATCACAACCAGTAATACCGCAATACCCAACACAAATTTTAATAACGATTTCATTGTTCCTTTCCTTTTTGAATTTTCTTTATTCACAGCGCACCAACCACATATCATAATCGGCATTTTGCAATGGATTTTCGCCTGGTGCGTTTTTATTCATCCAGCCACCAAAAATTTGTTCGTTGTTTTGTGATATTTCAATAAACATAAACGCGTTTTCTGGTTGAAATGGGTCGGTCTGCTTGCACGCGCGAACAATGAAAGACAATTTCTCATATTTGAATTCGGTACCAACACCAACCGAAAACATGTGTGTTTTACCAGACGCCTTGTCTAAAATATTGATGACGGCGGTTTGGCGGTCAACATAGGCGTTGCCGACATGTGGCAACGCAACACAACACAATAATGACAAAATACATAATAATTTTTTCATGATGTATATGATACCTGCGTGGTGCGACAATGTCAAATTTATAAATTATAAATAAAAAAATTCCCACAAAACTGTGGGAATTTGAAAACAAGTGTTTGCGAAATTATTCGCCCGCTTTTTCTGTGTTTTTCGCAGATGCAGACAAATCTTCGACAATACGTGCCTTTTTGCCGGACAAACCGCGCAAGAAGAACAATTTTGCACGACGAACACGACCGGTGCGAACCTTTTCAATTTTTTCAATTGCCGGTGTGTACAATGGGAATTTGCGTTCAACGCCAACACCATATGATTCACGACGAACGGTGAATGATGCATTGTTTGTGTTGCCACCATCGCGTGCGATAACGACACCCTCGAACAACTGAATACGGAATTTATCACCGCCTTTGATTGTTACATGACCTTTTACCGTATCACCCGCC
>CAMOCR010000066.1 GCA_946611025.1 uncultured Alphaproteobacteria bacterium
GACATACACAAATGGACACGCGTGAATTATGCTTAAAATATGGTCAAGTACTTCGACAGTCATGATATTTCCCCCTTTGGTTACACGACAAATGCTATACCCAATGGGTGAAAATTGTTATTGGAACAAAATCACAGGAATCTATTTTTCCAATTCGTCCAGAATCGCGTTTAATTTTTGCAACGAACTGCGTGCGCAGCCGCGACCACGCCATGTCATAATTTCTGTACCGGTTTTCTGGTCGGCAATTGAAACATTAAAATTCCACCACCAAAAACCGTTTAGTGGACACCAAAACGGATTGAATTTTTCGCGACGTTCGGCAACCTTGACGATGTATCGTGCATTGTGTGGAATTTCGTTGCGTTCAATATCGCCATCAAAGTCTTCGCCACCAAAATTAATGTTATTTTTTAATTTTCCAACAACGACATTATATCCACGTTTTTCAAGTGTTTCTTTGATGCTACGCTTCATTGCATAGCCGCCACGTTGTGCATAAATTATTTGTGTCTTGTCCAATGATTGTGGTTTAACATAAACACTGTTGCATGCCGCCAGCATTAAAATTGGAAAAATTATGAATCTTTTCATATCTGTCCCCCATAAAAATCTCGCTATGGCGAAGCGAAAGTGTATGGCTTGCCACACGAAGCCTTGGCGAAGTGTGGCGCACCCGGCGCGATTCGAACGCGCAACCTTTGCCTTCGGAGGGCAACGCTCTATCCAGTTGAGCCACGGGTGCATATCGCAAATTATAAATATTTCACCCAGAAATGCAAGGAACTAATGTTGTCTGGATTGGCGACAACAATTAAGTGTAAACTTGTTTGCTTGCATGCGCCAATCCAGCGTTTTCTGGAATAATTTTAACATGCCAACTATTTCACGGCGATTCAAATTGTGACCGGTTATGTCTTGGTAATATTCAATTATTTCATCGACATTTTTTAGGGGATATCGGCGCAGCATACCAAAAATCGCCATGTC
This sequence comes from uncultured Alphaproteobacteria bacterium, assembly GCA_946611025.1. GTDB lineage: Bacteria > Pseudomonadota > Alphaproteobacteria > Rs-D84 > Rs-D84 > Enterousia. The sequence continues at coordinate 991 of CAMOCR010000066.1, forward strand.
TTCGTTGCAAATTGAAATCGCATCAAAGTCAATCAGGCGACATATGCCGTTTTTATCATTATTGACCAGCATGTTTGCCGGGGTTAAATCGCTGTGCAAAATGTACATGTTTTTGCCGACTGAAAAGTGTTTGTATAACGTGCGATACAAATACTGCATTACCTTGTTATCAACATAGTGGGGCATTGTTTTGTCATAAACATCCATAAATTGTACATCGCGCAAAGCATTGAATTTCTGGACTGGAAACGATGCCAGTTGTCCCTGGATACACATTGCGCTTTTATACGCATCAATAATTTGGTGTGGCGTCATATTTTTCATTGTTTCGCGCAGTGTGGGGTGGGGGTCATATTCGTATGATTCAAAATATTGACCTAAATATACATGCGGTGTTGTTGGCATAATCGGCGCACCCATGTCGTACAGAATTCTGGTCAGTTTATAGTTGCGTTCAATTATGTTATGTTCGTTAAAACGACATACACGCGGGCCGGCATTTGTTTGAAACATAAAAACATTTGCAACATGCCCGACAACATTCGGGGTTGTTATGTTTTCGGCATCCGGAAACACGTTCTTGATTGCCGCAGAATAAAATTCGTTTGATAATTTTTGCATTTTTTTAACCACGTTGTAATAACGCCAACATGAAATCATCCAAATCGCCGTCCAGAACCGCATTTGAATCGGTTTTTTCAACACCGGTACGAACATCTTTGACCAATTGATACGGGTACAGGACATAGTTGCGAATTTGGCTGCCCCATTCAATTTTCTTTTGATTTGCTTTGGCTGCGTTTTCTTCGGCGGCGCGTTTTTGCATTTCCAGTTCATACAGGCGCGACCGCAACATTTTCATTGCCATATCTTTGTTTTGAAATTGACTGCGTTCATTTTGGCATGTGACGACAATACCCGTTGGAATATGGGTGATACGAACCGCACTGTCGGTTTTGTTGACGTGTTGACCGCCCGCCCCAGATGAACGATATGTGTCAATACGCAAATCTTTTTCATTTATGTCAATTTGAATTGTGTCGTCAATGTCGGGCCAAACATCAACCGATGCGAAACTGGTCTGGCGTTTGCCGTTGGCATTAAATGGTGAAATTCGTACCAGACGGTGAACACCAATTTCATTTTTTAGCCAGCCATATGCACGCAGGCCCGTTATGCGATATGTGACATTTTTAATTCCAGCGGTGTCGCCCATGTGTTCTTCGACCGTTTCAATGGCAAAGCCATGGCGTTCCGCCCAACGTGTGTACATACGCGCCAACATTTGCGCCCAATCTTGCGCTTCGGTGCCACCGGCACCCGCCTGGATAAACAAAAATGCCCCATCGTTGTCCGCAGGTTCGCGAAACAGGGTCACAAACTTAGCTGCATGTGCCGCCGCCGCCAATTTTTCGATTGCCGCGATAACTTCGGCATCATCTGGGGCAAGATTATATAAATCAACCAGATTTTTATATTCGCCGTCCAATGTATTTAATTCGTTCAGCGATTTTTCCAACGCCGATTTTTTCTGTAAAATTGCACGCGCGGCATCGGGATTGTTCCATAATTCTGGGTCGTTTGATTGTTCGGTCAGTTTATCGATTTCCACCGTCAATTTTTCGGGGTCAAAGATACCCCCTTAACGCGGCGATGTCGTTTGCAATTTCTTGTAAAATTTCATTTGGCATAACAATCATACCCCCGATATTACCAGTTTGTTTTGCCAAATCAACCAATTTATCGCTTGTTTTAAATCTGTATTTGCGTTTTGTCTGTTTTTATGATAAAATCACACGTAACGAGAGGGATTTTCCATGAAAAACATTTTTGCGACATTTGCATTGTTTGGAATTATCGCATGCGATGGTGCGTTGGCGGTTTCGGCTGGTGGTGCCGCGGTGTCTGCGTCAAACACGGCGCGCGGGGTTTACGGGTTGAACAATGTGACAACGGGTATGCGCGGAAACAATGGTCTGGCCCAGGCATATAAAACCAACCAGTTAAACACATACTATATGGTGACCCAGCCTGATGTCGATTCGGCATGTCGCACAAAAATCTATAATTGTTTGGCTGATTATTGCGGCGATGTGACGGTTGTTCCAGGTCAGCGCACGGGTCGTTGCCAATATGCAACCGAAAGCGAACTGTATAACTATGCGTTGTTGTGTTTGCAAAAAGATACATCGGTTTTGTTGCCCCAGTACAGCACAAATTCCAAGTATTCATCCAATGGTATGAATACGGCGGCGCGCCTGTGCCCGTCATATGTACAACAGGAAGTTATGTCTTATTTGTCCATGGCAAATATGGCGGAACAATTATCAAAATCGCATTCGGATTTGTGTCTGCAACGTCGCCAGGAATTAGAGGCGGCAATGTCTTGTCATTCGGTTGCACTTGCCTATGGTAACGAAACATCCAGTATGTTGACAACCCAATTGACCGACTATTGTGGTGCCGGTGTCCCCGGGGGCAGTGCGGAAATGGTCACCCGTTTTGCAAATGCCGGTAATGTTGGTGCAAACATTTGGGGCTGGGCGGAAAAGATGGTCAGTTTGGATTTGAATAAAAAGGGTGCCGATTGGCAGGCGGCGGTTGATGCCGTGTTGGCGGGTTATACGAATCGCATGAATTTGGCATGTGGCGACAATATGCAATTAAATACGGTGGCACATTCGGGAACGGGGTCGTCACAACCAACCGCATTACAAACGGCGGCGGCATTGATAACCGGTGTTGTTTGGCCGGCGGATGGCACCGAACGCGAAGACCCATACGAAGATTGGTCAATGTATATGGATGTGACCGCAATGTCGGAAATGTGGGACTATAACACCGCACGCCAGGTTGTTAT
>CAMOCR010000067.1 GCA_946611025.1 uncultured Alphaproteobacteria bacterium
GTTCCGATGATGCAAACGATTGTTATCTGGTGACGACAGCCAAGAATTATGTTGCCATAACTGGCGCGGGCGAAACTGGCTGCGTGGCGGGCGGATTCTGTCCGGGTGGTGCAACCATATACATTGGCGGTAATGTAAATGGTCGCGCAACGATTGGTGGTCGTACGATTTGTCCAGAAAACCACTTCTGTGTTGCAAACGTGGCTGCGGCGACATCGTGTTCGACACTAGGGTCGGGTGATGACTTTACCGAATGGAAATATTCACCAGTTGGTTCAACCACCAAAGAAAACTGTTATAGTGCCTGTGTTGACCGTGCGGTTGAATATGGTCATGCGTATCCAGTCGAAGAATTGGGCGCCACAGACATTATCAGTGGTATAAACTGTACAAGCGGTACGCCAAAAATGTCCGTATGGCCCAAGACAACGGTGAACTGGCCGGATAAGTGTCTGTTCAATGGGGTATCAAACACATGCAACCCATGTAAAGTTGATCAATTGGCTGGTGGCACATGCGTTGAATTGGGATGCCACAGTGACTATGAAATGAAAAATGGCACATGCCAATTGTGCAATCGTGAAAATGCATTGGCGTATGAACAGACCGGCAATTGTGTTGTTGCACAATGTAAAGACGGGTATCACCCATCGGCTGATTCATGTGTTGATGATGTTGAAGACTGTACAGATTCAATACCAAATGCAACATCTGCACGCAGTGTATGGGATACTACATCCAAGGCGTTCGGTATCTGTCGGGTCCAAGAATGTGATGCCGGATATCACGTGTCATCAAATGCATGTGTTCCAGACGAACAAACATGCGCCATACAAAATGGTATCGGCATCCAAGAATGGAACAGCACCACAGGTTCATGGAAAGCATGTGAAGTGACATCATGCGATCCGGGTTATACACCAAATGCGGCAAATACACGATGTGTGGATTGCCCGAACAAGTATGCCGATAACGGCGATTTGGCGGCCAGCAGTTATGTCCGCGAATGCGAAATTGCATCGTGCATGTACCAGGGTGAAAAGTATGCATTACAGAACGGTGAATGTGTACCAATCTGCTTGACAGATAGCGACGAAACCGGCAGCAGACGCTGGGACAACGCCACAAAACGTTGTGTACAAACATGCGCGCCTGGGTATGTGAACTGGTAATAATAAAAGTCCCCCGTTTCGAACGGGGGTTTTTATTAAATTAGACATATGGCAATATTCATGATATAAATAATACTATGAAACAATATGATGTAATTATTATTGGTGCGGGGGCGGCCGGACTGTTTGCGGGGATCGCCGCATCACGCAACGGGCGCACTGTTGCGATTGTTGATATGGGCGACAGCCCTGCGCGCAAGGTTGCCGTATCGGGTGGTGGGCGATGCAATTTCACAAACACCGCCGCCGATGTCAAACGATATTTCGGCAAAAACCCACAATTTGTTCGTGGGCCGCTGGCGCAGTTTTCGCCCACCGATATGCTGGAATGGGCAAAATCACACAAATTAAAAACCACCCAGAAGGCTGCTGGACAATATTTCTGTGCCGATGGCGCGGCGGCGGTAGTTCGTGCGTTGATGGGTGACGCTGCACAATGCGATATGGTTATGAATACATCTGTGATTGATATTGATAAACATGGCAACACGTTCACCGTTCATACATCAAACGGCGATATGTGTTGTGGCGCGGTTATTGTTGCAACCGGTGGCACATCATTTGCAACACTGGGGGTCAGTGATATTGGATTAAAAATCGCAAAAAAATTTGGGCATAAAATTGTGCCAATGCGCCCCGCCCTGTGCGCGATACAAACGAACGCCTTTGATGCCGAATTATCTGGCATATCTTTACCTGTTTCCATACGTATTGGACGCGAAACAATTCGCGATGATATGTTATTTACACATACTGGCGTTGGTGGACCGGCGATCTATCGCACAACGGTACGTGATATTGAGCGCGAAATCATCATAAACATGGCACCAGATACAGATGTATATGAATTTTTGCGCAAAATTAAACAGACAAACGGCAAAAAGACAATTGGTGGTGCGATATCCATGATATTACCCGAACGCGTATCACGATGGATTTGTGGCGATAAAAGCGCAACAAGGATTGCCGATATGCGTGATGCCGAATTACATAACATTGCCGAACGAATAAATAATGTTGTTGTTCCGTTAAGCAATATAAAGTATCACACACTGGCATCTGCTGAGGTTGTTCGTGGTGGCGTTGATACCGCCGATGTTTCATCAAAGACAATGGAATCAAAATTGTGTGCGGGGCTGTATTTCGCGGGTGAAGTTTTAGATATTGCGGGCGATTTGGGCGGTTTTAATTTACAATGGGCATGGGCCAGCGGTTTTGTCGCCGGCAACGCGATATAAATCACAAAGGGGAAAACGAACCTATCGCTTGACGTGGCATATGGGAATATAATTTTTCATATGAACGCAACAAATAAAATTTTCACAACAACCGACAAAGCGCGCATAATGTGCACCATTTGGGACAATGTTGATGCCCCAATCGGCGTTGTGCAAATTATTCACGGTGTTTTTGACGGCATATCGACATATGACAAATTGGCACGGTGCATGAACCGCAACGGCTATATCGTTTTTGGTGTGGATAAGATGTTAAATAAATCACCCCGCACATTTGAACGCGCCGTTGCCCAAGAATGTGATATTTTGCAATATCTGGCGGCAAAATATGAATTGCCAGTGTTTGTCATCGGCTATGGATATGGTGGGTTTGTTGCGCAATCTGTTTCGCGCAGCACCACAACACCAATCGCCGCAGTGTGCCTGATAAAGTCTGCGGCACGCGGGCGCATAACATTGAAAATTGCGCGGACAATCGCACGCATTGGGGCGTTTTGTTTTGGTGCAAATGCGAACGCCAGAATTATAAACTTTATCAAACGGCGGCATTGTGGTCACACCCAGACATCGCCAATATGCACCTATGAATTTTGCAAATCATTGTTTGACGGCATGATAAAATTAGATTCCGCTGGCGATTTCGACAACCCGATACTGGTAATCAGCGGCGCGACCGAACACGACCAATCGACCGCACAATTCAGCCGTGCATTGTACAACGCATATCACAACAACAATTTATTGAACACAACATTGTTGATATATCCAGATATGCAAAACAATTTCCTGATGGAAATGAATTGCGGCCGTGTCCAAGACGATATTTTATCGTTTCTAAATGAAAGCAATGGCCGTTATTCCGCCGATATGTCGGCAAATGTGAACGGCACAATTTTTAATAAATCAGATGGTGCAACTTGAACCTGGTGACCGGGGCGACCGGCACTGAAAATAATCGTTTCAAATTGTTGTGCCGATGTGTCCAGAACCGTTGGAAATAACTTTTTCATGCCCACCGGACTGCACCCACCATGAATATAGCCCGCAATCCCCAACAAATCGCGTTGATGCAACATAGACAACGATTTTTCATTTACCGCGATTGCCGCGCGTTTCAAATCCAGTTCCCGCGCAACCGGAATTAAAAACACATAATATTTCCCCGGCCGCGCCATTGTCACCAATGTTTTGAACACCATATCCGGATTTTGATTTTGCATGCGCGCGATATCAACCCCGCTCATATTGGGGTCAACATCATATTCAAAATGCCGATAATAAATTTTATGCGCATCTAAAATGCGCATAACGTTTGTTTTTATGTCCATGATTATTTTTCTTCAATCAATACCGATGCGGCGCCATCTTGGACAACCAAATCAGGATCATCATTATACGATTTTTCCCCC
>CAMOCR010000068.1 GCA_946611025.1 uncultured Alphaproteobacteria bacterium
AAGGACCTTCTGCCCCGGAAATCTTGTTCAAAATTTCGCTAAGCGTCACGACATTACGGCACGAATTCTTGGTATAATCTTGTGAATTATAGCATGTATTACTATCCGCATAGTCTATGACCGCGATATATTGCGCTGTTGATGGATTGCAAACCATTTCTTCATAGCAATGTGGTGCGTTCGACAATTGTGCACAATATGTTTTGATACGCGATGCCGTCCATGCGTTGCTGGACCCTGGGCCATGCGATGACATTTGTGTTTCATAGCATTCGGATATTTCATCCATACATTCTTTGAAATTGCTGTATGCGGTCAATGCACGCGTACGGGTATTTTCAACTTCTTCGTTTTTGAATTCAAGACGCTTTTGTTGCAATGCCTGTTGTGCAGCAATCTTTTGATATCCAATCTTTTGTGCCGTTGCCTTTAATGTGTCGCCATAAACGTCACATGCGGCATTTGCATCCAACAGATATTTTTGCATCACACTGCGACGTGCATCTGCAACCGGCCCACGCAATGTCGAATATGGGTCAGACGTTGTTGTCACGCCATTTGTTGTTGTCGTTGTTGAATAACCAAAACATGTTGCCGACGATGTTGTCGTTGCATTTGTTGAACCGCGTTCGTTCAATGTGACATCGCCGGTTGATGAAATTTCAACCTTGCTGTTATAGTTAAATGGGCAATTAGATGTTGCATTGTTTGCACACAATGTTGCCTTGGTTTTGGTGGAATTATTAACTGTTACAGACGGTGGTGTACCACATGCTTCGTAAATACCGTTAAAGCATGAATCCAAAACACGACCACAAACATTGTTGTGTGCATATTGGAACAATTCATAACCCCATGTATTTGCCAAACTATCTAATGCGACATCACTTGCATCTGTACCCGTCAGTCCCGTCACGATATTTGAAACACTGGTAAATGCAGTCAATAATTCATCGTTGTTTGTTTCTAACAATTTGACTGTACTCTGTTTGCTGTCCGCCCATGCCTGTAATGTTGCCAAAATATCACTGGACGAACCATCAATATTTTTCAAATCAAAACCAAAGTTATTGCCTTTTTCATCACAATAACTTGGTTCTTTATCATACCCACATGAGCCATCATAAATTGAATGCGCATAACACCACGCCCGCATATAATCAGCACCAGAATCGTATGTCGTATCGCCAACTTTCCATTCAACCTTTCCACTTGCCGCATGTGCTTTCGAGTTTGCTTCTTGCCATGAAACACAGTTCATAACCTTTTCTGCATCGGTCAATTGGAATGCATCTGAAACATCTTTCCCCTTGTTCGCAATCAACAATGCCAATTCGCCAGACGCCTTGATAAGTTCTTCGTTCGCCGTTTCCAACGCATCTTCGGCCTGGATAAAACTTTTCACACGTGCCGCACATGCACAACGTCCCTGGGCCGCGCTGCGCGCTGTACAAATTTCATCCATACATGTGTAATATGATTCCAAACAGTTTTGATATGCATCAGCCGATATCAACCCGGTTGTTGAATCGATAATGTTTGAATAATTCCCCGTATACAGTTTACCCGACAGATATGTATATTGCGATGTTGCCGCCGCGCCATAATTTCCGCGGATTGCGCTGCCGGTCAACGATATACGCGATGGCGTCACCGCCGTACGCGAAACCACATTGCGTGACGTTGCACGATTTACCGTATTACGCGCCACAACCCCACGATTTGCGCTGTTTGCACGCGATGTTGCCGCATTTGCACGTGACACCACATTACGCGATGGTGTTTCCATTGTACGCGACGCCGTATTTGCCGCCGTTGTTGTGCGTGCGCGTGATGCCGCCGTTGCACGCGATGTGCGCGATGTTGCGTTTGCGCGTGGCGATGCCGTATTTGTTGCACTTGTCGGCACAATCGCCGGCGCGATTGGGTCCGCGAATACCGCCCGCATAGACAAAAATGTTGAACACACAAAGAATGCCCCGGCCAGCAAGAACACTGTACCCATTGCATTTTTTGCAAAACCCGCAATATTACGTCTATTCATTCATTACTCTCCTGCGGATAAAAACCCAACAAATCCGCCCTTTTGCACGCATGTGCACAATGCACACGCCACCATAGTTTGTCTTTATTATAACATTTTTACCGCAATCTGTAAAGCCTAAAACAGTGTCCAGAGTGCAGAGTGCAGAGTTAAGAGTTTGGTAAAATTCACCAATGTGCAATACTATGCCTTATGGTACATAATTTTGACAATGGCATAACAAAATATGAACTCTGCACTCTGAACACTACACACTAAAAAAATGCCCCGCAGGGCATTTTTTATTCAGCATCTTTTTTGAACATGCCTTTTAACAAACCGCCGGTTTCTTTGGCGTCTGCTTCTACCTGTTTCGCTGCCGCTTTAACTTCTTCAGCGGTTGCCTTGGCTGCGGCTTTCTTTTCCGCGATTTCATCGGCGTGTTCTTTTGCGACATCACCCGCACCCGATTTAATTGCCGCGGCTTGTTCTTTCAATTCTGCCGCCTGTTCTTTGACCGACTTTTTAATAAACTTGGCACATTTCTTGGATACAGATTTCACATTGTCAATCAAGCATGTTGGAATTGTTTTTTCGCCCAACAATACTTCTGGACAGAACTTGCTAACTTCGTCTTTGTTGCATGCTTCGGCCAATGTTGTGGGTTCTGGTTCTGTTGCAGATTTGAAAAAGTCCAACAAACCCGCGTTTGCAGATGTTGCCGCCATAATTGCAACAACACTAAATACTAATGTTTTTTTCATATTTTCCCCTTTTGGTTTTCGACACCACAATCATAGAATTTATTCCCCCACCCGTCAATCGTTTTTCAGGAATATATTCAAATTCAATACCACCCACAAAAAGGCGATAATTACATCACCATGAAACCGAATATAAAACAGATACTGCTTTTTCTGGGCAATGCGTTTATTGCAATACCCGTGTATGCGTTTGAAAACCCAATGTTCGCACGCGATGCCGAAAATTCAATCACCGCATACATCGCCCAAGGCACCGGCGGCCACGACATTCGTAAATTGATATCGCCATTTGATTGGGAAATTTCGCCCCAGACATTTCTTATGCTGTCCTATGCCCAGCCACGAACCATCATGCGTATTCCGGCACGCACCAGCATAAACATCATGCAAAACATCGCATATGAATCCAGCAACGGTTTGTCTTTCGTTGGCTTTGGCGTTTCGTGGGACATATCAATAATTGATTGGCATGGGTTTTATTTGGGGGCGGGCATTGGGCCATATTATCGCGACAACCATGACCGTTGGGTGTCCAGCCGGCTTTTCTTTGGCGAACGTATATTTATTGGCAAAAACATTGGCGAACACATACGCGGCGAAATTTTCACAATACACTTTTCCAACGGCGATTTAACAGATGTCAATTGCGGTTTTAACTTTGCCGGCATTGGAATAAATTACAGTTTTTAGAGATTTGTATTATTGATTTAAGTGTTGGCTTATGAACACAATAAATTGATAACACGTGTCGCAAGGTAAATGATTTATATAATTTACCACTACCCCGGCGCATGCGCGCCACCCCTTCGCCAGCGAAGGGGATTTTAGTTTTTGATATTGACATCGTGTGCCTAAATGGTAAATTGATAAAAAAAGGGGGCGCCCATGATTCAAACAATAAACGATGTTTACAATTTAATTTTGAAT
>CAMOCR010000069.1 GCA_946611025.1 uncultured Alphaproteobacteria bacterium
TTTGACCTGGAAACCGATACATCGGACCCACTGTTTATATTACGCGATGATGCAATTTTATCAGAAACCGATTTGTCATATGGACATGATATAATTCGGTTGGGTCAGGTTTTTTCATATGGGTTAAATGACCGCCTGTCAATATCGGGGCGGGTGCATTATCAAAATGATTTTGTTGGACGCAAAGACGGCTTTTCCAGTATCGATGTTGGTGGCGTATACCGCATGGCGCGTGCAACCGATAACGATTCGCGTTTAATATCGGATGCATTATTTGGGTTTAAATTCGCAGGTTCAAAAAATGTGCGTACCCCAGAATTCGCCGATTCATCATATTATGCGGGTCTGCGCTTTGGTCGGCAATGGGCGGGTGTGTCATTGGCGGCAACAATAAAATCGACATGGGTGTTTGATGATGTAAATGGTATGTCATATATCGATTTTATTCCCGAATCATATTTTCGCATTGACCCGATTTGGCGCGCGGGGGCGGGGTTCACATTTCGTAAATCAACCAATTTTGACTATGACCAAGAATGGTTGAATTTGAAAATGGTTGCACAATTTGGTCGTACACAATATGTTGGACATATCGACTATGAATTCGAAGACGAATTATTACAGGTCGGTGCCAAGGTGAACATTTTGTTTTAAAAGTTCAAATATAACAAAGCAGTGCCGGCATCGCCGGCACATTTTATTTCTTGCCCAGTTTTTCACGCAACGCGTTCCAATAATCAAGACGCTTTTTTATTTCGCGTTCGAAACCGCGTTCAACCGGTGTATAAAATGTATGTCGTCCCATTTTTTCTGGGAAACAATTTTGTCCGGAAAAACCACTTTCGGTATCGGGTTCATAGATATAGCCCGCGCCATATCCCATGTTTTTCATCATGCGGGTTGGGGCATTCAAAATATTTTTTGGTGGGGGCAACGAACCAAATTCATTTGCCGCGGCATATGATGCATGAATCGCCTTGTCTAAGCGATTACTTTTCGGCGCGGTCCCCAGATACACCACCAATTCGGTCAGGGCGATGTCGCCCTCTGGTGAACCCATCCGTTCATATGCGTTCCATGTTGCAATTGCCATTTGAATCGCGTTTGGATCCGCCAAGCCAACATCTTCCATTGCGAAACGTGTCAGGCGGCGGAATATATACATTGGATCTTGACCGCTGGTCATCATTCGCGCAACCCAATACAATGCCGCATCGGTATCAGACGCACGCAGTGATTTATGCACCGCGGAAATTAAATTGTAATGTTCATCACCGGTTTTGTCGGACAGTGGCGCGCGCTTTTGTATCGCGTTGTCCAGTTCATCAGGCGATAATTCCTGTTTGAAATTTGCGTTAAACAAATATTCCAATGTGTTTAATAAAAACCGCGCATCACCATCAGCCATCTGCGCCAAGTGCGCGCGTGCCGCGGCATCCAGCGGTAATTTTTTGTCTGTAAATTTTTCGGCGCGCCGCATCAGTTCAATTAAATCGTCTGTTGCCAATGGTTGCAAAACGCCAATATGGCAACGCGACAATAACGCGTTGTTCAAATTAAATGATGGGTTTTCGGTTGTCGCACCAATGAATACCACCGTGCCATCTTCCAGGTAAGGCAATAATGTATCTTGTTGGGTTTTGTTGAAACGGTGAATTTCATCAATAAACAATAATGTGCCACGACCAATTTGGTGGCGCAGTTTTGCGGCCTCAACCGCCTTTTTAATATCGGCGGTTCCAGAAAATACCGCGGACATCGGCACAAAATCCATATCAACCGAATTTGCCAATGCGCGTGCAATTGTGGTCTTGCCACATCCCGGTGGTCCCCATAAAATAAGGTTTGATAACTTTTGATTTTCAACCATGCGGCGAACCAGACCGTTTTCCCCCAAGATTGCGGTTTGACCCAAAATTTCATCAATGGTGTTTGGGCGCATCAGGTCAGCCAAAGGTCGTGTGTCGTTATTCATTTATTTTTATTTTACTTTAATTTTACTTGGTCTTTATTTGTGGTATAATAATGATAGTACATAAAAAAGGGGTTGGCAATTGGTAAATAATAATAAAGAAGCCGAAGTTGCATTGGCGGTCGCGAATCTGGCGGCGGCGGCAATGGCGGCAAACCCAAAACTTACCATGGCGGCGGCGGTCGCCCAGGCGCGTACAACGTTGCTGGGGGGGGCGGCAACCGAATCGCAAATTGCAAAGTCGGTTCGTGCGGACAAAATTCAATGTCTGGAAGACGGTACATGGCATGTAATGCTGCGCCGGTATATTAAACGCAAATTTAATTTAACCCCAGAACAGTATCGTGAAAAGTGGGGGTTGCCACATGACTATCCGTTTGTGGCACCGGACTATGCGCGCACACGTTCGAAAATAGCCAAGAAAACAGGGTTTGGGAGAAAATAAACATGACCAAAGCAGCCGATTTGATTGTTAATGCCGCAGACGCCGGTGTGAATGCTGCGATGTTTCGTGCCGGACGACATTATGCGAAAATTAAAAAATCAATGGCGAAAAAAATAGATAAAAATGCGGACAATTGGGTCAAGGCCGCACATGTCACGGAAAAAGTTGTTGGAATTGGTGGGCGCGCATCTGCGGGTGTCGTGGATATTGGTGCGGTTGTGTTATTAAAGATCGCAGAAATTTTTGTTGTTGGGGCGGATGGTTTGTTGCGTGAAAACAAATTACTGGATTGGTTCCAAAAGGTTTATGCAAATCAAAAAATCAAAAAGAACAAATACGGCCAAGATAAAAAAATATCAAAATTTACCAAGGAAAATCCGCGTATTGCCGCATATTTAACATGGTATTTGATGCTGATGTCGGTAATTGGGGGAACGGGTGTCACAACCAATAAAGACAAAATCGCCCAGGTGGTTAAAGACAAAATAGAAAAAATTAAAGACATTAAATCAAAACATAAAGACCAGAATACAATATATATTGATAAAATATATTCCGTTGATTCCAAATCGTTTAGACATGATGTTGTAAATGAAAACTGGGCAGAAATTGTTGTTGGGTTATTGGAATTCGAAACATATCGCGCAAAACCTGTGAAACAGCATAAAGAAAGTCGCTATACATATGGGCCGGGAATTACATGGGTTTATGAAAATGGTGAACAGCATGCATGCAGTGGGGACTATGTCGATAAAGTAAAGCAGTTTTCAGACAAAGAAATTTGGGACCAGGTAAAACAACATTGTCAGCATAAAACAGAAGTATTGGGGATTGCACAAAAGTATCTTAGCCGGGAAGAGTTTGATACGGTGACCACGCAACAGATATTGGGGCTGATGTTTGCTGGATATCAAACGCCGGCATCTCTGGGGGAACCAGTTGTGTCCAAGCGTGATGTTCATGGTAATGTTATCAAGGATAAAAATGGCAAACCGATAAAAGAAAGAATTCCAGGAATTATTCCAAAACTAAAAAGTGCGGGAAGTGACGAACAAAAAATTGTTGATGCATTTATTGCTGGCAAAGAAATATCACCAACATGGAAAGACGGTACAAACAAACGCCGGTGGTGGTGTGCGATGTATTATATCGGTAAAATAAGCCAGGACGATTTCTTGTCTATGGATCGTGATGCGTTTTCAGAAATAGATATTAATGTTATTATGAAAGATGGACATTTTGTGTTTG
>CAMOCR010000070.1 GCA_946611025.1 uncultured Alphaproteobacteria bacterium
ATATATTTTTTACCAATTTGCCCGATTACACGCCCCAATGGAAATTCATCGGATGCGGTGTCATTTTGTTTCAAATCAACTTCAAATGGGGTCGCATTGTGTGGTGGTGTGTTAAACTTTTTTTCTATCCAATTTTCAACATGCCTGTCTGCAACATGCCATGCGTTGCTACGCGAAATATTAAAATACATTTTCGGTGTATATGCAGCGTTTTGTGGCGTTGCGGCGATTGGTGCGACAAAATTTGCACCCACATCGTTCATGGTTTGTGCCAACACATCGCGCAGCGATTTTATTATAAATGCGCGCACATGATTTGGTTCTAAAAAGTGCACTTCGGTTTTTGCCGGCGACACATTTACATCAACCGCCGATGTATCCATATCCAGATATAATGCGCACAATGGAAATTCGCGCGCATGCATAACATCCATATATGCCGCACGCAACGCACCCGTTAAAACGCGGTCGGTCACAGGTCGATTGTTCACAAACAAAAACTGGTCAACCGATGATGCACGACGCAATGTCGGCACCGATATAAACCCACGCAGGTGCATATTTGAAGATGTGGATACCGCATCCACCCGCAGCATTTGCCCAACAACATCGTCCCCCATAACCGATGCAATGCGTTCAATCAAATCTTGGTTTTTTGGAAAACGCCATTTGTTGTTTAATGTAAAGCCAACATCCCCACGCGCCATGCTAAGACGCTTTACAACATCCAACACCGACATCATTTCAGCACGGTCGGTACGTAAAAACTTTAATCGTGCGGGCACCTTGGCGAACAGGTTTTCGACCCGAATCCGTGTGCCGCCTTGCCAATCAGATGGTCGAATTTCACCCGTATCACAATCCAGATGCCAACCGTTTTCATCCGCACCATTGTTTGTATCAATTGTCATATTTGATACCGATGCGATTGACGGCAACGCTTCGCCACGAAAGCCCATATATGTAATATTCTGTAAATTATCATCGGGCAATTTTGATGTCGCGTGGCGCATTATTGCACGGTGCAAATCATCCCGCGACATACCCGAACCATTATCGACAACCGATATCAGTGTCCGTCCGCCATCTGTCACATCAACGACAATTTGGTCAGCCCCCGCATCCAGCGCATTTTCCACCAATTCTTTGACCACAGACGCCGGCCGTTCAACCACTTCGCCGGCGGCGATTTGGTTCACCAAAAAATCGGGCAACACGCGTACTGTCATTTATTTATTCTTTGAATTTCACTTCCAGAATTTCATATTCTTTTTCGCCACCCGGCAATTTCACAACACATGTATCGCCCACACACCGACCAATCATTGCGCGCCCAACCGGCGATGTGCATGAAATAACGGTGCGACCATCAGCTTCGATATCCGACAAAATACGGCACTGCATTTGATTGCCGTCTTCGTCTTCGGCGGTGACCCGCGCACCAAATACAACGCGGTTGCCTGATAAACTGTCCACATCAACAACAGTCGCATTGGCGATAATGTTTTCAATAAAGCCGATACGTTTGTCAATTTGACGTTGTTTTTCGCGTGCCGCGCTGTAATCGGCATTTTCCGACAAATCGCCCAAACTGCGCGCCCATTGAACCGTTTTCAAGATTTCTGGACGTTGAACTTCTTTTAAATCTTTTAATTCTTTGACCAGTGCATCAAATCCTGCACGTGATATTGGATACTTTTCCATCTTTACTTCCTGTATTTATATGTCGGCATTATAAGACAACATTTTAATTTTGCAATTACCAAATGTTCGGGTTATACTTTATATATTATGTTATTCAAATACAGAATTTTGAATAAATTCCTGCTGCGCCGTTTCTTTTCGGGCGTGGGGCTGGTCGTATTTGTAATAAGTGGTATTATTCTGGCGGTGACATTTGTTGAACGGTTGCCGTCAAACGCGAACGCAATCGCGGCATTACTGGACGCGTGGACACGTTTAATGGAATATGTCCCGATGTTTTTACCCATGGCAATATTTATGGGAACACTGTTTGCGTCATATAACCTGACCAAATCCAGCGAAGGGGTCATTATATCTGGCGCGGGTCTGTCACCATATCAAAAGGCACTGCCGTTTTTAATTGGCGCGGCATTGATTGGTGTTCTTGCAACAACTGTAATAAATCCATATTCGGTATATTTAACAAATCGCGAAATCACAACCGACCATTTGAAATTGGTTGATGGGGCAATATGGCTGCGCGAAAATAATGATGACGGGTATATAACGCTGCGCGCAAAATCAATTGACCGCGCGGGCGATGCATTGGTGTTTCACGATGCGATTGTTTTTGTCCAGGGCGCGGACTTTAAACTGACCGAACGCGTGACCGCCGACAAAATCACATTGTCCACAAACGGCATGGATGCCGCATCTGCAAATGTATGGACGGGTCATGGCGAAAACAAAAAATCATGGCATGCGCAATCGAACCTGACACCGCGCACGGTGTTGGACCGATATCTGCAACCAGACCAGATTTCATTTTGGCAATTACCCGCATTCATTAAAAAGATGGAATCGGTTGGTATTCCGGTTCGCGCCCATTGGGTTCAATTTTGGACATTGCTGTTTTTGCCATTGTCAATGATTGCGATGGCAACACTGGGCATCGCGTTTTCCCAGACCCACCAACGCCGTAATTTTAATTTCAGCTTCAAATTCAGCATCGGTGTCATAACATGCTTTGCATCATATTTTATAATAAATATGTTCAATGCGTTGGGGTCAACGGGCACATTGCCACCAATATTGGCAATTATTGCGCCACCACTTATCATCATCGCTGGTGCCGGCGCATTTATCGCCAGTTTTGATACAATTTAATACATGGGGGAAACACACATGCCATTACGCAAGAAAAGAAATCCACGCATTCGCACAATTGCAATTGTTGCAATTATCGCCGTCATCATTGTTTTAATGATAATATCGTTTCCACCCATCCAGCATGTCACCGAAGTTGTCTTGGCATAACATCATATGAATTATATTGATATATTTTTAGAAGCACTTGCCGCCGAAAAGGGTCGTTCAGAAAAGACCTTGGCGGCATATGCGTCTGATTTGAATCATGCAAACGATTCTATTTCTGGGGGATTGATGGGTGCAGACGAATCCGCAATTCAAGAATACCTTGCATCATTACCAGACAAGGCATCCAGCATCGCGAGGCACGCCAGTGCGCTGCGCGGATTCTATAAATTTTTAATGTTGGAAAAAATCATATCGAAAAACCCAACAGCAAATCTGGAATTGCCAAAGCGGACACGCGCCCTGCCGAAATTTTTATCGGTTGATGAAATTGAATTGTTGATATCATCGGCGGGCGATACAAAAAATTCAATACGCCTGCGTGCAATGTTGGAATTGGTATATGCATCGGGTCTGCGCGTGTCGGAATTATGTGAATTACCAATGACGGCAAATCTGGGGGATAAATTACTTATTCATGGCAAGGGGGCAAAAGAACGCATCGTTCCAATGCATGCGGGCGCGGTTCATGCATTAA
>CAMOCR010000071.1 GCA_946611025.1 uncultured Alphaproteobacteria bacterium
TGGCGAAGGTATTTCCCGTATCAGCGAAATTTTGGATATGGGCGTAAAATACGATTTGATTGAAAAGGCGGGGTCGTTCTATTCATACAATAATGAAAGAATAGGTCAAGGCGAAGCCAACGCACGCCAATGGTTAAAAGACCACCCCGATGCACAAGCCGAACTGTTGGATAAAATCATGGCGCGGTCAACCGGTATTGCCGAAGAAATGACAACCGGCCCCAGTGATGATGACGACATGGCGGATACCGCAGAATAATTTGTTGGGACAGGTTTTGGCCTGTCCCATGTTTGTATAAAATAATAAAAGGATGAATATGAAAATCGCACGCATGTGGGCATTAACAAAGATAGTCGTTCGGGGACATGTACTGAATTGGCCGTGGCGGGACAGGGTGCATCGTCGTCGTGTTCGTACAGATTATACCGCCAAGATTGTGACGAAATATCTTAAGCGCTATTTGCCTGCGGCAGCAGCAGTTGTTGAACAGCCGGTTGTAAAAGACGATAAAAACGACAAAATATATACAATATGGCTTCAGGGGGAAAGACATGCACCAAAGTTGGTCAAGGCATGTTTTAACAGTGTACGCAAACATTGCAAGCAAGAATTGGTTGTTTTGGATGCAGATTCAATTTTTGACTATATTGATTTGCCCGCAGAAATTGTAAGAAAATATCGTGATGGAAAAATCGGGCATGCACATTTTGCCGACATATGTCGTGTGGAATTGTTGTATCGATATGGTGGTTATTGGTTGGATGCAACAGGGTTTGTGACCGCGCCAATTCCAAAGTGGATAAGTGATGAGGATTTCTTTGTGTATTTGACGGGCAATAATTACGACATTGGCGGCAGTCCATATTCATTTATGCAAAACTGTTTTATTCGCGCACGCCGCGGGGCGTATTTATTGGCGGCATGGCGTGCGATGATATTGGATTACTGGATGCATGAAAATCATATCTTTGATTACTTTATGCATCAATTATTGTTCAAAACACTGGTGGAAAACGATAGCCGCGCAAAAAAGTATTTTGCAAAAATGCCACATGTTGCCCAGGATCCAACACATGCGTTATGGTGGGCATATCAAAACAAACCATTTGATAAAAAGGTTTTTGATAAATTGACGGCTGATTCATTCTTTCAAAAAACGACATATCGTGGCAGCGACAATCCAATTCCTGGTTCGTTCGCAGATGTTATGATAAACAAAATGTATAAATAATAATTTACATGGGAGGGACGATTATGCCAGCAATATCGATTATAATACCGGTATATAATGTTGAAAAATATCTGCGGCGGTGTCTGGATTCTGTGTTGAACCAGACTTTTACAGACTGGGAAGCAATTTGTGTCAATGATGGCAGTCCCGATAGCAGTGATAAAATCTTGGCGGAATATGCCGCGCGTGATAAGCGATTCAAAATTGTAAATAAAAAAAACGGCGGCTTGTCGGATGCGCGTAATGCAGGTTTTCCACATGCCACCGGTAAATATGTAATGTATTTGGACAGTGATGATTTTATTCATCCGCAAACAATGGAATTGGCGTACTTTATGGCGACACGCGACAACAGTGATATTGTGTCGTTTACATATGATCGGCATTATCGTCCGGCGTTGATGGTGCGCCACTTTTTGCATATGAATACCGATAATGTTGTGCCGTGCCGCATGCATAAAAAATATAAACCGGCACGTGTGAAAACATTGGTGACCGATGATGTATATAAATACGCAACCGAACGCACACACAATATGTTTAACCCAAAACGCAAATGGCTGATTAAGCATTGTCAGGTGTGGAAAAATATGTATCGCCGCGAACTAATTGCAGATATTCCATTTATCAAGGGTATCTTGTTCGAAGATTTCCCGTGGTGGAGTGTAGTTATGTTGAAAAATCCGCGTGTGACGATTATGCCATTGCCGTTATATTTCTATGTGCCGAATTTTGGGGGCATTGTTTTGGCGGCAAAACAGTTGCGCATTATGCAGAGTTTGTGTACCGGAATTGAATCGGCGTATGCCGTATATCGTGACAAAGCGACCCCATACCAGATGAAAATGTGGACAGATAATTTTATGTGGTATTTTATAAATTGGGCATATCGCAAGGTGCGCTATATGGAAACCCCAGCGGATTTAGAGGCGGCGCGTCAATGCATGCGCGAATTGGTTCGGTCGGGTGCGCTGGAATCACCAACATGTGATTGGTGTGAAATGAAACATGATTTAATCAGTTTTGCCCGTGGGGATACGAACAAATAAAAATGCCCAAATGGGCATTTTATTTTTCAAATTCACATTTGTTTGGAAAACGCGATTCCAGAAATTCGCGATTTTTACGCAATATGTTTTTATCATTTTCTGGGCCATCATTTATGCAAAATGTTGGTGCGTGTTTAATTGCAGATTTTGCCAAATCTGCATTTGTGCAGACAACATTTGATTTGCGTATTTCAAACCAGTGTATGAAATTATATATCGCATTTGATATTTTGTGTCGCCCATATTTTGCCGCACGTGCATGGTGAAACACGGCGTGTCCGGTTGCATAATCATACATATTCATTGTCCATCGTTGAACTTCGTCATTGGTGCGGAATTTGTTTTTTATTTGGGTGTCAATTTGTTTCTTGATTAATGAATTATTGCGGCACGCAATCCACGATGATTTTATATATGGGTCAATTCCATGTGATGGGCGCATGTTATACATTTGTTTGCCAAACATATCATCAATATATTTTGCAGATAACGCCAATGTCTGGGTGTATCCATCCAGGGTGGATTTCCATTGTTCAAACGGTATTGTTGAATCATATGCATTTTTTGAATAGTTAAAAATTGCACGACCGTGCGCATCATAGAAAAACGATGGTGATATTTTTTTATTAAAAAACATATCGTCATTCATCAAAATAAAGTGTTCCGCCAACCCCGGAATATTTGGAATACACATTTCAATCGCAGTTGCATTAAATGTCGGTAATGCGTTTTTTGGCATAATTTGTTCATGTGGAACAATGGTTATTTTTGGGTGTTTGGTGTTCAGCCATTTTGGCACATGACCAAACCCAGTAATCAGGTAAATATGATTTACCCACGGCGCGCATTCGGCAACAGAACGAAATGAATACAACAGTTCCCCGTTGTCGCGAAACCGCTCGTCGCCCGCAGCGCCACGATAAACCGGTTTTTTTCCATTTATTTTTTCAAACCATTTGTCTTTTTGTTCGCGCCAATTTTCATCGGTCGAATCAACCCATAAATAAACAATGTCGATTTTATCTGTCATTTCTAAACCCCCGATTTAATAAAACGCGTGGGTATTTTTATAATGCGTTTAAGTCCCAACATCCCCGGTTTTCGCCACGAATAAATCGGGCGGAAAATGCGCTGCATAATGCGCGCACGGCGCATATATTTTTCGGGCCGTGGGGTAAGTTTTGT
>CAMOCR010000072.1 GCA_946611025.1 uncultured Alphaproteobacteria bacterium
AATTGCCAATGGATGTAAAATTGGACGGCGAATATATCATTGCCGGCAACCAGCGGATTAAATGCATTTCTGAACGCGACCCGTCAAAGTTGCCATGGCGCGAATTAAACATTGACGTTGTCATGGAATGCACCGGTTTATTTACCGCCGCAGACAAGGCACGTGTTCATCTTGATTGTGGGGCAAAACGCGTTTTGGTTTCTGCACCATCGGCGGGTGCGGATAAAACAATTGTTTTCAGCGTGAATGAAGACACATTGACCGCAGACGATTTAATTGTTTCAAATGCATCATGCACAACAAATTGCCTTGCCCCGGTGGCAAAAGTTCTGGATGAAAAATTCGGCATCGTATCGGCATGGATGACAACCGTTCACGCATACACCGGCGACCAACAATTACTGGATAAAAATCACAAAGATTTCCGCCGTGCACGTGCTGCCGCAATGTCAATGATTCCAACATCAACCGGCGCCGCCAAGGCGATTGGCTTGGTCTTGCCACGTTTGGCCGGCAAAATGGATGGCATGGCAATTCGCGTACCAACGCCCGATGTTTCGGTTGTTGAATTGGTTGCAAATTTGGAAAAATCGACAACGGTCGATGCGGTCAACGATGCGATGCGCGCGGCCGAATCCAATACATTTGGATATAACGACAAACCATTGGTTTCGATTGACTTTACCGATGATGCACACAGTTCTATTTTCGATGCCGGTCAAACGAAAGTTTTGGCGGACAAACTGGTTCATGTGACCGCATGGTACGATAATGAATGGGGCTTTTCAAACCGCATGTGCGACACCGCCGTGGCGATTGGAAAGTTGATTAAATAAAAAGAACCCGCAAAATGCGGGTTTTTTAATTGATATGAAAAAAACACTTGCAATTACATAAATGTCGGTATAAGATATGTGGGCTTTGCGGGGTGTTAGCTCAGCTGGTTTAGAGCGTCTGCCTGTCACGCAGAAGGTCGAGGGTTCGAGCCCCTTACATCCCGCCAGTTATTTTCCGCCACATTGGCGGTTTTTTATTACACCCTCATACTTGACAATATTATTTTTGGTGCTACTATTATAAAAAACAAAAGGAATGTAACAAATGGCATCAATTGAATATTCTGGCAATGTTGACAGCCCAGATTCTTTTTCCCAGCAAGACATGGATCGTTTGATTAAAACATATAACGACACAATCGATGCAATCATCGAAATTCGCCGTTATACCGGTCGCCAAACATCACACGACGGGTTTCAAAAATCGCTAGACATGTGCGGCTTGACCAGTTTGGAAAAAATATTCATATTCCCGCAAAACAAACTTATTTCCGCCGTTGGAATGGCTGCTGATTTACATATCCAAGACGGGGGCAGCACCATGGCACCATTTTCGCCATTTGTATCCATAAAAATTCGCAACGCAATCAGCGAATATGAACAAACCTATTCCGAACTGGGTACATGCGTTGGAAAAATGAATTGGGTTTTCCAAACAGACATCATTTTTGCGTACGACAAATTGTGCCACGAATACCGCCAATTCAAGAAAAAATATAAACATGTCACCGGTTTAAAATACATGATACGCGAAATGGATAAATGTCTGGGGCTGACCGCTGATTTGATTGGCGTCCCAGAAAACACATGGCTGAACGGGTCAATCACCATGTCCCAGGTATCCCAGATTCGCGAACAATTGTCTAATAAAAATGAACCAATTTACCCATTGCACATGTACCGCGACATATTGCGCTTTAGCGCGTTGCTTGACATGACACACAAGGTAAAACGTGAAAAATCGCGCAGCCAGCACTATGCACACATGTCGCGCGAACTTGATTCTATGGACAACAAAACCGTTGAATTGACGGAATCAAATCGCGACATGGCAAAACGCATTGCCGAATTGGAACGCGAAAACAAAAAATTGAAACAAGAAAACACAGACCTGGATGCCGAAAACGCACGCTTGGCGACACAAATTGCAAATGTCCGTCACGGCAAATTGGGTGAATTCGTGTTTCAAATGGCGCAAAAAAGAAAATAGTTTCTTGACATTGCGCCAAAGCGCAGTTATAATTTGCCGGCATTTTGGGAAGAATACCCATATGCACGACTTTTGGCCCCATCGTCTAGAGGCCCAGGACACCGCCCTTTCAAGGCGAGAACAACGGTTCGAATCCGTTTGGGGCTGCCAAGAATCAAAAAACACCACATTTTGTGGTGTTTTTTAATTCTTTCTGGCTGCCCCACGGATGAGAACCGTAGGTTCGACACGATAGTTGGCAAGAACGAGTGAAACGAAGTTCGCGCCTTACGTGTGGTGAGCGCAGCGAACAATCCGTTTGGGGTCAATTAAGAAAATCTTAAAAAATCGACAGACGGAGATTTTTTTGATTTTCGTTATTGCCTGTGTTTGATTCTTGGCAACCTCTATTATTTATCAAGTGCCATAAAAACGAAGTTTTTGTGGGCGCACGCCCACACAGGCACGCATGACCAATACGCAGATGAACAATTAGCAAACCCGCAAAAACGGATATGTTTAATAGAGTTTTTGCATCTGGGTTTGGTTATTATTTATCAAGGAGCGATGGGCTGCCCCCTTGCATTTTCCCCCATTTTATGATATAATATGTCCAGTTTGGCGGGCGGGTGTCCGCTGATTTTTTTTTACCCCACGCGATTGTGGGGTATTTTTATTTATGGGGGTCAAAATGCATATCAGCAATCACGGCATTGAAACATTAAAACAAATCGAAGGCATGGTTATTCGCAACCGAAAACATGTTATCTATGATGACAAAACCGGCGAACCGGTGCCGCGCTGCGCGCCATTGCCCCGCGGTGCAACAATTGGATATGGTCATTTAATAAAATCGGGTGAATCTTTCACCCACGGCATTACCGAAGATGCCGCCACCGAAATTTTGCGCGCCGATGTTGCATGGGCGGAAAATACGGTTTGCGAAACAATCACCGTTCCACTTGCCCAAAATCAATTTGATGCACTGGTAATTTTTGCGTTTAACATTGGCGAAAAAAACTTTGCGCGTTCCACCGTTGTCAAATACATAAACAACCCAGATTTTATCAGCACGCAATATCCCACACTGGATGCGGCATGGCGGGCATGGAACAAATCGGGCGGGCGCGTGGTGCACGGACTGGCGCGGCGGCGGGAAATGGAACTGAAATTATTCCATGGCATTTGACAATTGGCGCATATGCGTTTTATAATGGTGCCATGAAAAAAATATTCATTGGATTTTTAATCGTAATGTCACTGGCGGTCGCTGGTTGTGGTGTTAAAACGGCACTGGAACGTCCCGACCCATCGTATCCACGCGCATATCCGGTGCATTAAACAATCTGGGCATATGGCGGAACTGGCAGACGCGCTGGATTTAGGTTCCAGTGGGGCAACCCGTAAGAGTTCAAG
>CAMOCR010000073.1 GCA_946611025.1 uncultured Alphaproteobacteria bacterium
ATATATTGACTTTATGGGCGTGCCGGCGCGCACATCAACCGGAATCGCACAATTGGCGCGTAAATTTAGCCTGCCGATATTGGTGGCACATGTGGAACGCACACATGGTGCACACCACACCGTTATTTTTGACGAATTTATCAATGTACCACATACCGATGATGCCAATGCCGATGAAATAAACGGTATGCAATTGGTAAACGATGCGATGGGGCGCATTATTAAAAACAAACCAGATGAATATTTGTGGTTGCACAAACGCTGGGCCTAGGGGAACGAGAACAAAATGTCAAAATTGAAAGACAAAATCAAAAAAATCTTATTTGGTGATAAAAACGATCACGAACAGGATCGTGTAAAATGGTCGCTGTATTGGCGTGTTTGGCGCGAAATAGGTGTTCCGCAATTAAAATGGTTAATTGCCGGTATTATTGCAACCATTTTGGCATCCGCCGCCGAAGCGTACACAATCACCCTGGTAAAACAGGTGGTTGACAAGGCGTTCATCGAAAAATCGATGGCGGCAATTTATTTCTTGGCGGGTCAAATCATAATTGCGTATTTTCTAAAAGGGGCTTTCACATACGCAAAATCTTTGATTATGTCCAAGGGTGGTCTAATTGCATATGCGCGCCTGCAAAACCGTATTTATAAACACATGGTACACATGAATTTGGCGCGTTTTTATGGTGACGGATTTGGTAAAAATTTGAATTATTTCACTGTCCAGGCGGGTGCTGTGTTGTCGCTGGTCACGACTGCGGTGGTAAAGTTTATACAAAATGCTGCGACATTGGTTATGACGGTGGCATTGATGGTTTACTATGCCCCACAGATGTGTGTCGTATTGTTATTCTTGGTGCCGGCGTTGCTGTTGCCGATGGTGTTCATTATGCGGCGCAAACGCAAATTGTCGCGGCGCGGATTTAAAATCGCAAACGATGTATCACAATGCTTGAACCAGACACTGCGCGGAATTAAAACAATCCAGGCATTTGCAACCGAAGAACGCGAAATGAAACATTTTTCCAGTGTGTTAAACACATCTAATATTAACGCATACAAAAACACCCAGGCGGGTTCATTGCGTTCACCATTGATGGAATTTATGATTTCAATTGGTTTATGTATTGCAATGATTATGGGCGGTCACTTTATCACCAGTGGCGCAATCACAACCGGTGATTTTACCGCGTTCTTGTTGGCATTAACCGCGGCATATGGCCCGGCAAAAAGTATCACCGGCACCGGCGAATCAATGCAGCATGGAATTTTGGCGGCGGAAATTCTGTTTGAATTTTTGGACAGCAAACCCGACATTCGTGATGCCCGCGATGCCAAGCCATTAACGGCCAAGAACTTGTCGGTTGATTTTCACCATGTGTCATTTGAATACAACAAAGACGAACCGGTTTTACGTGATATTGATTTGCATGTACCGGCGGGTACTGTATGTGCATTAGTTGGTGAATCAGGTGGTGGAAAAACAACGATGTTTAACCTGATTGAACGTTTTTATGAACCGCAATCGGGAAAAATCACAATTAACCGCACCGACATCAAAAAATATACATTAAAATCGTTGCGCCAAAACATTGCCGAAGTTTCCCAAGATGTTTTCTTGTTCAACGACACAATTGAAGAAAACATCAAATATGGTCGTCCCGATGCCACACATGATGAGGTTATTGCGGCGGCGCGCGCGGCAAATGCACACGATTTCATTATGGAATTTCCAGACGGATACAATTCCCCAGTTGGCGAAGGGGGCGGATTATTATCAGGCGGTCAAAAGCAACGCATTGCAATTGCACGTGCTATTTTGAAAAACGCCCCTATTCTGTTGATGGACGAAGCGACATCCGCACTGGACACGCAAAGCGAAAAACTGATTCAGGCGGCATTAAAAGATTTGATGGTTGGTCGCACAACATTTGTGATTGCACACCGTCTGTCAACGATTTTGGATGCTGATTTGATTTGCGTTATCAAAGACGGTCAAATCATTGAACGCGGCACCGATGCAGAACTGTACGCGATGGACGGCGAATACAAAAAACTGCGTGATATTCAGTTTAGGAACAAAAATAAATCAGCCAAAGATAAATAAAAATCGCCCAAACGGGCGATTTTTATTTAACGGTCAATTCTTTGCCGTGGGTATCAACGAACACCGTGCCACCATCAACAACCGTGCCGGTCAAAATCAAATCTGCAATTTTGTCTTCGACTGCCGACATAATCAGGCGTTTCAATGGTCGCGCACCGAATACAGAATCATATCCGTTATCTGCCAACCATTTGATTGCATTATCGCTGATTTGCAATGTAATGCGGCGTTCCGCCAAACGCTTTTCCAGATTTGCAATTTGAATTTTCACAATACCCGCCATTACATCACGCCCCAACGCGTTAAAGAACACAATTTCATCAACACGGTTTATGAATTCGGGGCGGAAATTTTTACGCACCGCATCCATATCGGGCAAATTGCTGGTCATGATAATAATCGTATTTGTGAAGTTCACAACATGCCCTTGGCCATCGGTCAAACGCCCATCGTCCAATATTTGCAAAAATACATTGAACACATCGGGATGCGCTTTTTCAATTTCATCAAACAGCAGCACCTGATACGGACGGCGGCGAACACTTTCGGTCAAAACGCCACCCGCATCATATCCAACATACCCCGGGGGCGCACCAATTAAACGCGCGACCGAATGTGGTTCCATAAATTCACTCATATCAATTCGTGTCATCGCCGTATCATCATTAAACAGATATTCTGCTAATGCTTTTGCGACTTCGGTTTTACCGACACCGGTCGGCCCCAGAAACATAAACGAACCCATTGGACGATGCGGATCCGACAGCCCCGCACGCGACCGGCGAATTGCACGTGCAACAATCGATAATGCATTATCTTGACCCACAACACGTTTGCGTAATTCGTCTTCGATATTCAGCAATTTCGATTGTTCTTCGACAGACAATCTGTCGGCGGGAACACCCGTCCATTTGCTAACAACCGCGGCAATGTGTTCTGGTAATACTGTTTTATATTCGCGCGCATCCGCGTTCATTTGTTTTATTTTTTCTTCTAATTCTGGAATCTTGCCATATTGCAGGGCCGATGCCTTTTCATAGTCACCCGCACGCATCGCCGATGCAACCTCTGCCTTGGCCGCGTCCAACGCCGCCATTGCATCCGACAGACCATGCATCTTCTCTTGTTCGGCGCGCCATGCATTTGTCATTTTTTCAGATTCCGCCGACAATTCTGCAATTTGCTTGTCCAGTGTCGCCAACCGCTTTTTTGAATCTTCGTCTTTTTCCTTTTTCAACGCCTGTTGTTCGATTTTCAATTGCATTAAACGGTGGTCAACCTCATCCAGTGCGTCT
>CAMOCR010000074.1 GCA_946611025.1 uncultured Alphaproteobacteria bacterium
TATTTCACAATATGCACATCCATTTGCGGAAATGGGAAATGCACTTTCTTTTTCGGCAATGTGGCATATATTTGTTCGTTCATATCCGCCATCACTGCATACATATCTGTATGTGATGTCCAAAAACGCAAAACCAAATCAACCGAGCTGTCCGATAATTTTGATACAAACACGACTGGTTCTGGTGTTTTCAATATGCGTTTATCTTTCTTTACAATTTCCATTATCGCCCGACGTGCGGCATCAACACTGTCGCCATATGAAATGCTTACCGTTAAATCTGTGCGGCGATTTTTTCCATTTGACAGATTTGTAATGATTCCGTTTGCCAATGCACCGTTTGGTAAAAACACAACCTGGTTATCGAACGTATGTAATTCTGTTGTGAATATCATAATTTTTTTCACAACGCCAACCTTGCCACTGGCGGTTTCAACGGTGTCGCCAACACGAAATGGCTTGAACATCAAAATAACAATACCACCGGCAAAGTTTTGCAATGTTCCCTGTAATGCCATACCAACCGCCAACGATGCCGCGCCCAACACCGCAACAATTGATGTCATTTGCACCCCAACCGTCGTCAGCACAATTATGAACACAAATATTTTCAACAATATGTTCACAAACGAACCCAAAAACGATTGCAGCGATGGGTCAAATTTACGCATTTCCATAACGCGTTTCATCGAACGTGTTATCTTATTTGCCAGCCAAATACCACCACATAAAATTAAAACCGCAACCAACATTTTAAGGCCGAAATCCACCGCCGCCTGAATCAGCGATTGAATCGCATCATCAATACGCGATGGTTCGACATTTAATATTTGTGTTGGGTTTTGTAAAATCTCGGTTGTTGTTTCCAATGCCTGTTGTACATCTGGGTTCATTTTTCGCATCCCTTACATTTGAATATCTTCGCATTTTTCAACTGGTTCTGATTCTGTGCAATTGGTTTCATTTTTCGCGCCAATGCCCAAGAATCCCTTTTTGTACACGGTTGAACAATTTTTTGTCACCGTTGATGTACAGAAATGGCACACACGTGTTTCGCGATTAAATGACGACCACATTTCACGTGTCCCCGTTGGCAATTCTTGCTTCGTCTTTTTCCCAAACCAACCATCATTTTCAACTGTTGCCGCGGTACCCGTTGTGGACGAACCGCGTCCACCTTGACTCAACGCATTTGCATCCAAACCCGCACCAATTTCATAGCTGATTGCATACGGTGGTGTCAATGTTGTATCAACATTAACCGCCCCAATTGGTGCCCCACCTGCGACCGCCATCATTTGACACATATATTGCGCGATGTCTGCCGATGCATCCTTGGTTGCGTCTGCAACCGCCGAATTAAATTTCGCATTGTAATTATCTTGGGCTTTACGCAATGCCGATGACGCAATCAACATTTTTTGTTGATTCAACAGATTCGGGAAACGCGCGGTTGTCTTTTCACCAGATTTACCATTTATTTGGCTTAAATCGCGACCGTTCACACAATATTGAATTTCTGGGTCTTGTTCAATCATTTCAATTGTACGATTGATTGTTCCCGCAATGTTGTTCAATTCTTCTTCGATTGTTGCAACAATTTCACGTGAATTTGGAACACCAGAATTGCTTGAACGAACTTTTGCGATATATTCGTTCACACCGATTTCACCTGGGGCTAATTTCTTGGATGAATCTTCACCCGCATCAACTACCCCGCCCGATGCATCTCCCATTTTAATAGAACCAAATGAAATCATACCCGTCACGCGATATTTATTTCCGTCTTTGACCGAACGCAGTGAACCGGTGCCAATTGTATCATCAGCAGCAAATTTATTACAATCGTTGGTGCTGCCGCATACCTCCATCATCTTGGCATCAACCAGATTTTGACATGTATCCAACGCCGCATTATCAATATTCAAATACAGCCCCATCAACATCGAATCTAAATCATTCATTGAAAAGTTTGGATTGTTCGCCTTGCACACAACCAATTTATCAATCGGGCAAATATCGTGGATATAGGCATAATCCATACCGATACATTTTGAAAAATCTGTGCCACAACGCGTATCATCGGTAAAGCATTCTTTGACTTCGGTCGTGCAAGCATCAACACGCATCGCCGCCAACTTATCCGTCACATAGCCCCAAATACGTGGTTCCATGCGTTCACATGGGTCAATTTCAACCTTGCAAAAACTGCGCGCCATATCGGGTCGCGACAAGCATGCATCCATTGTTGCAACACCCTTGCCTGCGATATCATCACGACATGCCTTTTGAATACAGTTAGAAATATTAGACAAACACGATTGACGGAATTTAGATTCCGCATTGGTTTCAGCCATTCTAATTGTCGGGGCGGCTTCACGTAAAAACGCCGGCCAAACCTGATCACGAACGGCAACACATTGGTTCAACACGCGTTCACAAATCATACGTTTTGAATCCAAGATTTCCATTGTCGATGCGGTGATATCATATTTTTCAACCGTTTTAACCTTGGTTTTTGCGGTACTGACTGCCGCATTATTTTGCATATTTTCAGCCGCAATCGTTGAAACACAGTTTATCCAGTCCTTGCCACAGGCATCTTCGGTCAACATACATTTTTTGAATTCGACCATGCATGTTCCCAAATCATATTTGTTGGCTTCGTTCAAACTGTCGCGCAATGCGCCACGCACATCGGCATTTGCCGCCGCCAATTTTGCATCTGCCGCCGCTTTTTGCTTTGCGACACTGTTTTCAAATGCCTTGCAATCTGATGTAATTTGACGCGCGTACATTTGGTGCAAAAATGTTATATCTTTATCACAAGAATCATCCATTTGCGCCAAACACAAATCGTGCGCGGCACTAAACAACGCATTCCCAGTTTTATCGGCAATGGTATCAATCGCGTCCCCAAAGACATCATCGTCATCAACATTTGTATCCCACATCGCCAACAGACTGGCGCGTTTTTCCGCCTTGGATTGCGTGGTCCCCTTTGCATCAACCGACACCACATTTCCATTGGCATCATATTGGCGCGAACCATTAAAGATAATATCAGCATTTGCCCCAGCACGCACTTTTTCAACTTCGACCGTGCTGATGCGTTCGGCTTCGTCTAAAATATTTTTAATATCGACCAGTTGCTTTTCATATTCGGCATTTTTATCACTGCATGTACACGAACCGCCGTTTTCATTTTCAGAAATACAGAATTGATCCATACAACCATAGTACGCCTCATAACACGCCTGGTCATA
>CAMOCR010000075.1 GCA_946611025.1 uncultured Alphaproteobacteria bacterium
AAATTTTTTATTCCCAGAAAATTTAATGTCGGTGATATATGTCGGGTGACCTTCGGTTATTTCATAGACGACATTTACACGGTTGTCATCTAATTCGATTTTTTTCGGGTCAACCTTGGTACCAAAGAATCCCTTGCGTTGATATATTGTCAAAATGCGCTGGACATCGGCGCCAATGGTCGATTCATCATATGCGGCGCGTTCTTTTAAACGAATTTCTTTTTTCAAATCATCGGTGGAAACTTCGTCATTACCTTCGACAGTCACCATATTCACAATCGGCGATTCATCCAGTTTTATTTTCAGCACGCCCCCCGACATTTGCACATCGACATGACCGAAATATCCACTGGTCTGTAATTTTTTCGCGATTTGGTTTGTGGTTGCATCGTTTATGTTGTCGCCAACCTTGACCCCACTTAAAATGCGCACCGATTCCGCATCCATACGCTTGTTTCCGGTGACATCAATACGCGAAACGGTTGCCGCGTTTGCGCCAATCGAAACAGATGCTAAAAACAAAACAGCCAACAATCTTTTCATATTACATTAACCCAAATACACGCGCCAAATCATTCCACATTGTCAATAAAAACAGCCCCATAATAAGCACCCAACCGCACATAATTGCAATTTCCATGCCGCGTCCGCCCAGTTTGCGACGGGTGATTGCTTCGATAATCAAAATCATCAAATATCCGCCGTCCAACACTGGCAACGGCAACAGGTTGATAATTGCCAAATTCACCGACAGCAACGCGATAATAGACAACAATGCAAAGAATCCCGCCGCCATGGCATTGCCGGAAACCTGGGCAATGGTGATGAACGAACCCAATTGCTTGCTGGAACGTTCGCCTGTCACAATTTGCTTTAACACCGTCAGCAATGTTTTCGATTGGTAATATGTTTCACGTGCGCCGGAATAAATCGCGCCAAAGAATCCCTTTTTGCGTAATTCTGTTTTGGAACCATCGGCAACCAGACCCCAACGTTCCGCCGGCGACAATTTAACACGAACCAAGTTATCGCCACGCGCAATCAAAACATTTGCATCACGCGCCGATGCCAATTCCTTGGCGATAATTAATTCGCCCCAGTTTGTGATATGTTCATTATCAATTTGCAAAATTGTGTCGCCCGGTTTTACACCCGCCGTGAACGCAACACTGTCGCGGATAACTTGACCGATGACGGGCAATTGCACTTGTTTGGGATGAAACATAAATGTTGCCGAATAAATGAACCACGCCAAAATAAAGTTCATTGTGACACCCGCGGCAATAATTATAAACTGTTTCCAGGGGCGCACCGATAAATAATGACCGCGCTTTTTTTCTTTGCTTAAATCATCAAATTTTTTGCGGTCGAACATGTCTTCTTGACCATAGATGGAAACATAACCGCCCAACGGAATACACGCAATTTGCCATTGTGTGCCGTGCTTGTCATGCCATTTAACGATTGCCGGACCAAAGCCAATTGAAAATGTATTGACCGTCACACCCGCCCAACGCGCCGCCATAAAGTGTCCCAGTTCGTGAATAAACACCACGACACCCAACACAATCAACAACGCAACAATCGTCAAAATGAAATGCATATTATATTCCCCCTATAACATAATGAACCAAATCAATGGCAATGCATAAATCCAGCCATCAAAGCGGTCGATAAAACCACCGTGACCCGGGATAATGTTGCCAAAATCTTTTAATTTCAAACGGCGTTTAATCCAACTGGCGGTTAAATCACCATATTGTGATAATAATGAAACGCTGATACCAATCCACAATAGTTGTGGCATAAATGTATCAGTCCCCAATAATCCATACATTACCGATGCCGCCGTTCCGCAAATAATGCCGGCAATTTGACCCGACCATGTTTTGTGTGGCGATAAACGTTCCCACATTTTGTCGCCACCCAACAGGTTGCCAAAGAACCATGCACCAATGTCTGCAGAACAAATTATCAGCAACAATAATAACATTATCCATGGACGCGCGCCAACCGCATATGCGGCACATAACACAACAATCATCCACACGGCAAAAGCACCGAATACCAGCCAATTGCGATTTGTGCGCAACAAATCGCCCTTGGCGCGTTTGATTGCCAATACGATTTCGCAAATCATGCCGACAGAGACAATTACACCCGCCCAGCGCACCGCCGGCACACCAAAGTATTGCAATGTCGCAATGATACCAATAATTGCCGCCAAAATGACCCCGGCAATAATACGTGTTGTTGTATTTGACATTTTATTTCCCCCGTTTATTGTTTTTGTTTCCGGCATAGTCGGCCTTTTTACCGCCACCGAATCGACGATTGCGCCGTGCAAATTCGTCCAGTGTGCGTTGCCAAATCTTTTCCGATTTAACCAAATCTGGCCAGTGTTCTGGCACGAACATCAATTCAGCATATGCCAATTTCCACAACAAGAAATTAGAAATGCGAATTTCATTGCTGGTACGAACCATTAAATCAACCGGCAACAAATCGCCCGTGTCCAAATATGTTTCAAATGTTTCACGTGTGACGGGTTCACCCGCGGCAATTGCGGCATTGGCGGCATCAACAATTTCGTCCATTCCGCCATAGTTCAGCGCAAACACAACCGTTCCACCGGTGTTTTCAGCCGATGATTCTTCCAGTTCATCGCACATTTTTGCCAAACGTTTTGGCAAACGGTCGCGGGAACCAATCACCCGATAACGCAGATTTTTTTCCAACGCGTGTTTTTTATTTTTCTTTAATTCGGTATAGAACAAGTCCATCAAGAAATCGACTTCTTCTTTGGAACGGTTCCAATTTTCCGTTGAAAAAATAAAGAACGTTATTGTTGTGACACCACGTGCAAAATACCAATCGACCAGATTTTCAAAATTCGCAATGCCCGCCCGATGTCCCATCAACGGCGGCAAACCGCGTTGTTCAGCCCAACGGCGATTACCATCGCAAATAAACGCAATGTGTTTTGGTACCGCGTTTGGTGTGTTGATTTTATTTTTTTTGTGAAACAAATTTAACATGTGTTCTTCTTTCGTTTGGTGCAACAATTACACAGACATAATATCTGCTTCTTTTTCTTTTGCAGTTTTATCAACTTCGGCGGTGCGCAAATCGATTACTTTTTGAATGTCTTCTTCGTATTTGCGTTGGTCGTCTTCGGAAATTTCTTTATCGGTCACGGCGC
>CAMOCR010000076.1 GCA_946611025.1 uncultured Alphaproteobacteria bacterium
CGGCCACCAAATGTTGAAACCTTGGCCACGCCATCAATCGCGGTAATTTTATTTGCCAAAACATCATCAACATATTGCTGAATTTCTGTTGCAGACGGCCCCGTCAACACAATATCAACCACGGCTTCTTGCAATGGGTTTAATTTTTCAACAACGGGCTGTTTCAAATCATCTGGAAATTCAGATGCCAACCCATCGATTTTTGTTTTGATTTCAGCCGCCTTGTCGTTCGCATTTATCCCCAGATTAAATTCGGTCATGATAAAGCCACCGTTTTCAAATATACGCGATGTAATATGCTTTACACCGGGCACTTGGGATATGGCATCTTCGGCCTTTTTAATAACCTGGGATTCAATTTCATCGCTGGACGCGCCCGGATACACAAATGTTGCCGTCACCATTGGAAAGTCCAACGATGGCGTACGTTCAATATTCATTTTTGGATATGCCACTAACCCCAGCAGCACCCAAACCAGAACAAACATCAATGTTGTAATTGGACGACGAACAAAGAATTTTAACATTTTTATACCCTATTCTTGCTATTTAATAATTTTAACCAAAGACCCATCTGTGACATTTGATGTAATAACGACATCACCCGCGGCAACACCCGTTATCATCGCATTGTCTAAATCAGAACGCACAACCGACACCGGTACCGATTTTGCCACGCCATCACGCACGACAAACACCACCCCATTATGTACCGCATATGTCGGCACATAAAATCCGTTTTCGGCAATTTCAACCGTATGTGCACCATTTGACACACCATGCGTGCGAACGACATGCATACCCGAATCTAAATCAACAGAATTTGATACCGATACAACCGTGCCACCGCCGGTAATGCGTTGCCCCGCACGGAACCGCCCGACACGCATGCCCGACACAAACCCACGATTGTTGTTCACAAATAGTGGTTCATAAATCACGCCATTTGTTTTTTGCATTTCGATTACACTGACCGGTGCGCCATTTTGCGCCGCATCACGCGTCATGTTAAATACCGACCGATTTTGCATTGCAAAAAACGACATAAATCGATATATAACCAACAACGCAAACGCAATTATCGCAATCCGCATCAAAATATGATGCATGCGATGTGAATCAATATTTTTAAATTTTTCAATAATCTTGCGCATTTTATTCACCCAATTTTTTCACAGATTCTGCAGCCATTAAAATTTTATATTTTGAATTCAGCAACGCCATATCCAATTGATACAGACCACTGGATACATCCGCCAATTCAATGGCTGATGTTTGACCGGCAATAAAGCGTTGACGTGAAAAATCATATGCCTTGGCGGCTAAATCGCGCGCATTTTGTAATGTCGCCAGATTTCCACGCAAATGGTCATATTGCTGAATCGCGGTATTGTATTTTTCGGTGGTCAACTTTTTCGACTTGTCTAAATCTTGACGCGCCGCTTCGGCATTCATGGCATCAACCGTTGCATTTGCACGATTTATACCACCCGAAAAAATTGGAACCTGTAATGCCAAACCCCAATATGCCGACTGGTTGCCCTTTTTATCAAACAATTCATCCGCAGAATTTGCTATGCTGGTATAATTATACGATGCCGTTGCCGCCAAAGTTGGCAATGCACCATCACGTTTCGAACGCGCAGATTTTTCATACATACGAATTTGCTGATTCAAAATGTCCCATTCGGGTGTATTGGTTAATTTTCCGGCATTTAAATCATCAAATTTATCTGGGAATTCGGTTGTCAAATTCAGTTCTTCATCGGCATCGATTCCCGCCAAAATTTTTAACATTCTGTGTGCGGTATCACGGTTAAATTTTGCATCTGATAAATTGATTTCTTTGGTTGCAATATCAGATTCAATTTTAACCAGATTTCCACGACTTGCACGCCCCGCCGATGTCAAATTGCGCCGTGCATCACGCGCAGATTTCAAATCTTGTTCCGCCAGGCGCACGATTTCATCGGTCATTTTTGCAGTCCAATATAAATCGACCGCGCTATAGCGCACTTCACGGCGAACCATTTCCTTGCTTGTCTCACTCATTTTAATCGCGCTGCGCACCGATTCAACCGCGTTACCGATTTTACCAAATGTGTAAATCGGTTGGGTAAATGTCAAACCTGCCATGAATATATTATCGGGCATTTCCAGTTTTGTTATCGGCGGTGTTGCAGACCCCGTCAGCATGTGTGCAACCGTACCACCCAATTGTGGTGGCAAATTCACATTCATCGAACCACTGAACGGACGTTCAACATCAACCATGTTCATATATGTCGCCGTTCCTTCTAAACTGAACCAGCGGTTTGCGTTTGCCGCATCTAATGACGCTTCGGCTTTTTTAATATTGGCATCTGCCTTTTTCATATCTTGTGATTCCGCCAAAATCTTGTCAACCGCCGCATCCAGCGATAAATCCATCGCAAACGCGGGCGATACAAACGCCGCCAGAATCATAAATGCCATATGCGTAAACATTCGCATTTTCATGTTATGCAACCTCCATATTTGTTAAAACACTGTTGATTGTCGACATCGCAGCCGTCAATTTTTCTTCGTCTTCGCGCGACAATTTGGCAAAAACTTCGCCGATTATGGTTTCAAAACCTTCTATCATCGATTTTGCAACATCGGCACCCTTTGCCGTCACACTGTACCACGTATTGCGACGGTCCTGGGCATCGACTTCGCGTAAAACCAAGCCACGCGATTCCAGTATCTTGAACGTTGCGCACAAATTTGGCGTTGTTGTAAATTCACGATATGCAATGTCTTTTAACAGCGCACGCCCCCCCAGATACAAACGCACCAAAACGCTGATTTGCGAACGGGTAAATTCGACATTGCGCATCAACTGGGACTTTGTTCGATCCATCAGTCGATCCATCATCGTCATATTATCTTCGATTAAACGAATAAACTCTTTACGCGCCATTTGATACTCCTTTTTTTATCAAAAAAGCCGACAAAAGATTAAAACCGCGAATAATTATATGTTTTAATAAAATTAATTCAAGCCCTAATTTTGAAAAAAGTCACATTTTTTTTCGTTGAAACAAAAAAACCGGCAAGGGCCGGTTGAATTTTTGGTTGGGGCGCACGAGACCTTGATAAACAATAACCAACCCCATGCAAAAACTCTATCAAAAATATCCGTTTTTGCGCGGTTGCTAATTGTTCATCTGCGTATT
>CAMOCR010000077.1 GCA_946611025.1 uncultured Alphaproteobacteria bacterium
TGTCACGCAAAACGCGTTAAAAAACCGGCAAATGCCGGTTTAATTATTTTTTGTCTGCAACGCGTTTGCGAAATTCTGCGCTGGGGCGGAATGTTGCGACATTGCGCGCAGATATAACCGCCGGTGCGCCTGTCTTGGGGTTGCGACCCATGCGGGCAGATTTTGTAAGAATTTTGAAAGTTCCAAAACCCGCAAATTTAACTTCTTCGTTGTTTATCAGTGCATCGCGAATTTCATCAAACAAGACATCAACCAATTTGATAGCGTCTGTTGTTGTCAAACCAAAGCGTTCACGTAATCTGTTTGCGAAATCTGTTCTTGTAATTGTTGCCATTTCCTTATCCTTGGGTTTAATTATTGTGCCGTCATTATAACCTGTACGAATATAACTTGCAATATTAAAATCGGCGAATAAAATATATTTTGTTGTCCCCATAGTTCAACCGGATAGAATAGGGGTTTCCTAAACCCTTGATGTGGGTTCGATTCCCGCTGGGGATACCATGGGAAAACAAAAAAAGGGTAATAAATGTCAAATCGTGCCGTTCATATTGGAATTATTGCGTCAATTTTACCGCACTTGTTTTGTTGCGTGTTGCCGATTGTGTTGTCGGTGGTGGGGTTGTTTGCACCCGAATTTGCACATGCGCATCTTATGCCAGAATGGCTGGAACCATGGTTGTTTGTATTTTCTGCGGGAATGTTGGGGCTGTCGTGGGTGTTGGTGGTGCGCGAATGCCATTGTGCATGTGACCATTGTCGTGGCGACCATTCGCACCATACATCAAAAATTATTTTGGCGATTGTGACGATATTGTTTATTGCCAGTGTATTATTGCACGTTGTGGTGCATCATTAAACAAACTTTTCCGGCATCAATTTACAGATGTTTTTCCAAATACGGCGGAATATGGTTGTATCTGGGCTGTGGTGATATGTGTGCGGGGCGGTGTCCAGTTCGCGTTTGCCGTGCCATTGCACATCGTTATCATCATCCAGTGTCACATGCCATGATGTTTTTGTATCATCAATAATCATGTCACGTAATTTTTTTGCAAATTCAGCACTTTCAAATATTGCAACATTTTCGGTGTTGTAATATGCGCTACGTGGGTCCAGATTAAAACTGCCAATCCATGAAATCTTGTCGTCAAATACAATAGATTTGCTGTGCAGAACCGAAAAACCACGCGCCAGACGCGCCCGCCCATACTTTTTCGCCCGCAGATTTTCAGCCGACAACATAAATTCGTATATATCGGCACCCGATTTAATCAGGTTTTCACGATACTTTTCCCATTTTGCATAAACCGATGCCGAATTTGTTGATGACAATGAATTTGTGACAATCGTGACGTGAACACCCGAATTTTCTTCGCGGCGAATTTTTTCCAGACCGCCCATGCCCGGTACAAAATATGCCGCCGAAATATACACAGATTCACGTGTTTTCGACCACAGTTCTTGTAATTTTTTAATTATTTCACCGCGATATTCTTCTTTGTCGCGCATGCTCATTTCCACTTTGGACGGTGGGTCCGCCAAGAATGTGCCGTGTCCCCAGCTAAAATCAAAGCGCTTTTGTTTGAATTCACGCATCGCCAACGAAATGACTGTGTTATACAGGCGCATTTCTGGGGCGATTTTTTGTTGCATTTCATTAAACTTGCGTTCCAGTTTTTTTACCGCGCGTTTTGATTTTGCCTTGGGAAATACGGATGCCGGTATCGATAATTTATGATTCCAATATTCATCAAACGATTTTGTGGCATATTTTGTCATGGCACCGATAAATAAAACGTCTGTATCG
This sequence comes from uncultured Alphaproteobacteria bacterium, assembly GCA_946611025.1. Lineage (GTDB taxonomy): Bacteria > Pseudomonadota > Alphaproteobacteria > Rs-D84 > Rs-D84 > Enterousia. The sequence goes on from CAMOCR010000077.1 coordinate 1,811, forward strand.
GAAAAGTTTGCAGATGTTTCGGGATAAAAATAGTTGCTGCCGATGTTGCGACCGCCGGTTATGTACGCAACATTGTCTACAATGAATAATTTATTATGCATGCGCGAATTCAGGCGGTTAAAATCCATAAATAATTGGGGCAAGAACAAAAACTTTGACCGATTGCGCACGGTGTTGAATACTTTGACCTCTATATTCGGGTGCTGGTTTAATAACATTACATCCGCCACATCAGATTTTGTGCCATAATCATCGACCAGTATTCGAACCTTGACCCCGCGGTCCGCGGCGTTTTTTAATTCGCTGATTAAAACCTTGGATGTTAAATCGTTGCTGTATATATATGTCTGTAAATCAATGGTGTGTGTTGCCATGCGGGCAAACGCCGCGCGTGCAACAAACGCCGATATACCATCGTCAATCAATGTAGCGCCACTGATATCGTCGCCCGCATTTAATTCGGTGGCATAGCATTTTGCAATTGGGGTTTTCATGGGGTCATATTCAAAATCGGCGGCTGTGACCTTGGGATTATATCCATTCAGGCGATTATCATGCACGCTGGTTGGCACCGTTGTGCAACCAATTAATGGCAACGCCAATAAACACCACGAAAGTTTCGTTGATAATAACAATATATATAATCCTTTGTGCGCGCCATTATAAACGGTAATAAAAAATAATACAAGTTTTTCATTAAACAATTTAACAATTTGGGAATATGTTCCGCGCAAATAAAAATATGTAAAATAAAAAATTCGCTTTGAATATGTATTTTTTTATTTGCATGGGATGGGGTTATATGATAAAATACGGGTATTAGAAGGGAAAGGATTACACAATGAAAAGACTTGTTGTTGTATTGGGTGGATTGCTGGCATTGCCCGCATTTGCTGAGGTTGCGCCGTTTTACTATGACGGAATTGCCGAATATGCAGATGCCGAAATGATGGATGACGGTGCCGTCGTTGGTGACGAAATTGTTGCCGAAGATGATGCGATTTCTGCACCAGTTGTACAGCCAAAACCGATTGTTCAAAAGGGAACATCGATGCGTACCGCATCGCGGGTTGCCCCGTCGGTGACAACGTCTGGTAATCGTTCGGCGGGTTCGCGTGTTGTTGCGGCGCGTGGAACAACATCGCGTGCGGTGGCGCCATCTGTGGCACGTGGTACGGCATCGCGTACACAAACGACATCTGCGGCTGTGTCGCCACGTCGTGCGGCGGCGGGTGCATCGGTTGCGCGTGCGGGAACAACGACAACAACTTCTATTGTACAAAAAGATACTGTGAACACCCCATTGTATACGGGTCGTGTTGGTATGCGTACGGCGGCAACGACTGCGCGTGCACCATCGGTTGCGGCGGTGTCTGTTTCGAATAA
>CAMOCR010000078.1 GCA_946611025.1 uncultured Alphaproteobacteria bacterium
CAAGGGATTCTTTGGTACCAAGGTTGACCCGAAAAAAATCGAATTAGATGACAATCGTGTAAATGTCGTCTATGAAATCACCGAAGGTCACCCGACATATATCACCGATATCAAGTTTTCTGGAAATAAAAAATTCAGTGACCGCACATTGCGTGGTCAAATTTTGTCGCGCGAACATGCATGGTGGCGGTTTATGACACAATTTGATGTCTTTGACGAAGACCGTATTCAATATGACGGACAAATGCTGCGCCAGTTTTATTTGAATAACGGATATGTTGATTTTAATGTGAAAAACATTGCTGGCACATTTACCCCCGACCGCCAATACTATTCGGTTGTATTCACCGTTGTCGAAGGGGAACAATACAAATTCGGCGACATTAAAATCGACAACCCATTCCCAGATGTTCCAACACGCGCATTAAAACGTGCATTAAAAACAGAATCACGCGACACATACAATGCCGATAATGTTGAACAAACGATTTCTGCATTGCGCGGTGTGGTTGCCGACTATGGTTATGCATTTATTAATGTTGAACCCGTTCCCACCAAGAACGATGCCACCCGCACGGTTGATTTGGTGTATAAAATTCAAAAAACAAATCGTATATATTTGAATAACATAAACATTTTGGGCAATGTGCGTACATTTGATTCGGTTATTGAACAAATGCTGCCCATGCGCGAAGGCGACCCGTTTTCATTACAAACCATTGAACAGGGTCGGCAAAACCTGATGCGGACACGTTATTTCAAAGATGTGCAAATGACCCCAACGCGCGTTGCCGATGCAAACATGATGAATTTGGATATCAAGGTTGCCGAACAACCCACCGGTGAATTATCAGGCGGTATTGGTTGGTCCAGCATAAATGGTTTAATGGTTGATGCCGGTATAACCGAAACAAACTTTATGGGACGCGGTCAAACTGTGCAATTACGTGGTTCCATTGCTGAATATCAAAAACAGGCATTGTTCAGTTTCACCGAACCGTTCCTGTTTGGACGACAATTGTCCGCGGGGTTTGATATTGCGTATACAATGTATGATTATTCGTCATTGGGTGGTTTTCAATACGACCGCGATTCACTTACTATATCTGGGCGCATGGGTTGGAAATTGACAGACCACTGGTCGCAAACGGTGCGCTTGTCCGCGGCATTTGACCAAAACTATGACTTGCAAATCGGCGGGTGGAGTGATGCACAGTTATACACATTGGGAACGAATTTGAAATATTATAACCTGAACACGAATTTCCAGCAAAATACACATACCGGTATTGTGGGGAATTTGGGTGTATCATATACGGGTTTTGGTGGCACCGAAACATATATGCGTTATTCGGGCGACATTACCGCGATGGTAAAGTTTTTTGACGACCGCTGGCAGTTAAAAACATCAATGGATGTTGGGTATATCCAGCCCCTGGACAGCGATGATTATATCGCCCGTGTGTATCGCTATTTCTTGGGCGGGGAATCATTGCGCGGGTTTGATATTGCGGGCGTTGGTTCACGATATGGCAACTATGCATTGGGCGGTTTATGGAAAGTGAACGGTTCAACCCAATTGAATTTCCCAATATTCATCCCCGATGAATATCAGGTCAAAGGGTTTGTTTTCATGGACTATGGTATTTTGGGCAAACCACCAACCAAAAATCTGGATGAATCAAACCCATATGTAAAAATCGACAGCGATTGGCGTACATCGGTCGGCTTTGGTATTTATTGGAATACCCCAATGGGTCCAATGAATTTCAGTTGGGGCTGGCCATTAAAGATGAACAAATACGACCAAGAACGCAAATTCTTGCTGTCGTTCGAAACACAGTTTTAAAAAACGCGCCATTGGCGCGTTTTTTATTTATTATATTTATGATACGGATTATCAACCGTTCGTGTTGGCAACAATGCAATTACTAATACTGTTGCCGTCCATATGTACGAACCCACAAATGGTATAAAGCCGGTTAAATACAGCAACCAAAACCATGCCGACAACCCCGCATCATGCATACGGCGGGTCAACATTGAAATCGATGGTATAATTGACGCGGCAACATACAACATTCCCAATGCAACCATAATGCTGGTGCAAACGGCTTCTTGGGTAAACAGCGCATTATCCAATGCGATTGTGCCAACCATTGCCAAACCAAACAATACACAGACCAAAACATTTGCCAACAATGACAGCCAATATTCCGAACGTGACGATGTGCCCGCCCATTCGGTATATCCGCGGCACCAAAACGCGCGAAATGCCGCAAACATATTTGTGTATTTCACACTGTCTTTTTTGCAACCGCACCCGCAATCGCAGTGTTCACATTTGCAATCGTGACATGTGCATTTGCCACCGTTGGCGCATCCGCATGTGCAATTGCCATTTTTGCAACATTCACATTTACATGTTTCTTGTTTAACAACCGCCTTTTTTACAGATGGTTTCTTTGCCGCTGTTTTTTTTACGGTTGGTTTTTTAACTGATTTTTTTGTAACTGCCATTTTATTTCCCCCATATACGCCCTATTTTATCACAAAATGTAAAAAACATAAATAAAAAACCGCCGAAACGGCGGTTCTGTTATTTGGTCTTTTGGTTCCAAACATTATCAAGATTTTTTTGTTCTTGAATTTGTTTTTGTAAATCTTGAATCTTTGCAAGACATTTTGCAATTTCTTGGTCATTTTCTTTTATTTGTTGTTCACAATAGCGAATATCCGCGCTGATTTCCGCCTGTTCATTCCATGGTGCAGAATCCAGTGCCTTTACATTGGCTTCCTTCTCTGCATACAATGCTTTGTTATCGTTGCGCAATTTTTCAACCTTCTGGCGCAGGTCTTCGGCTTCGCGTCTCCACATATCTGTCATTTGATCAAAAATAGTCCATTGTCCACCCATACAGGTCCCCCTTGGTTATGTTCCTTGTATTATATAGACCAAAATGTATTTTTGTCAAGTATAAATTTTGTTTATTAAAAAACCGCCCAGATGGACGGTTTTGAATTAGAATCCGAATACCATACGCTGTTTCGATTGACGTTTCTTTTCGTTGCGAACGGCTTCTTCTTTTAAACGTTTGCGTTTTGTTGTTGGTTTTTCATAACGCTGACGTTCTTTCATTTCGCGGTACAGACCTTCTTTCTGTGATTTACGTTTTGCAAC
>CAMOCR010000079.1 GCA_946611025.1 uncultured Alphaproteobacteria bacterium
CGCGATTTCCCAGAATTACCACCGTTGGCGGTAAACATTGCAGGCGGCATTGGCACAAAAAAAATAACACTGCGTAAATCATCGATTGCGTTGCGTGGCACAAATGTCGATATATCTGGTGAATACAGTTGGGCAAAGCCCGTACCAGATGTTGTGTTAAATATAAATGCAGGTGTTGTAAATTTGATGAAGGCATTTCCAACAATGTATTCACATAATTGGGTGCATCCAAAACGCGACCTGAACGCGTTTAAAGACATACCGTTGTATGGTGATGTGTTGGTGGGTATGAATTTACAATTAAATTTGAAAATGAAAAGTCTGGTTGTCTATCGCGATTTGTCGATAAACGATATGGACATAAAATTGAAATCAAATGGTGGTCATGGACGTGCAGATATTAAATTAGTATTTGCCGATGGCAAGTTTAAGATTGCATCTGATTTTGATATTGATGATACGGGTCGCTATGATGCTCGGGCGGCTATGATGGCGGAAAACATGTACATAGGCAAGATTATGGAACAGATTCGAATCAAAAATTATATTTCAGATTTGCCGGTAAATATCAAAACATATGTTGTGGCGAATGGTCGCAATTTGACCGAAATTATGAAAACGATTACCGGTCCGGCACAATTAACATCAGCGGGTACGGGATATGTGCATTCGGAATTGGTCTCATATATATATGGCAAAGATATGCTGACGACACTGCGTCATAATATTCAAGATTTGTTCACATCAAATAAAAAGCATGACCAGATAAAAATTTCATGTGTGGCGGTGAATACAAAACTGCGCAATGGTTTGGCAGAAACACAAAATGGCGCGGCGCTGGAAACCAATGCGATAAACGCGCGTCTTGCGGGCAGTGTGAATCTGGGTAAAGAAAAAATCAAATTAGCATTGACAACCGTTCCGGTACGCGGGTTAAAATTATCACTGACGGGCAATGTGGTTGATGCAATTGAAATAACCGGTAATTTGTCGGAACCAGATGTGTATGTTAGTGGTTTGTCTGTTGCCGGCAAGGTTGCATCGGCAACGGGGATTGGGTTGCTGTTGGCACCGTTCACTGGCGGTTTAAGTGTTGTTGCCGGTGCAGGAATTGGATTGGTTGCGGGCGACTTGCTGGAAAATTGGTTGGCAGATGATGCACCATGCAAAACGGCAATGAAACATGGTGCGCCGGCACGCCGTGATGACCCCGAATGGTTGGCGGAACCCATAGACGATTTAATGAACATTGTTTTTAATGACAAGAAAGATACAGAAACAGAAAAGTAGGCAGGGTATTATGTTTAATTGGGTAAATTTGTTGCAGGTTGCAGTTATTGTTTTGGCAGTATGGTTTTTCTATAAAACATTTATAAAAAATACATCATCTGAAAAGTTAGTGCGTGGGTTGTTGGGACTGGCGGCATTGTGGATTGCCAGTTTCGTTTTGTCGTGGGCGCATTTGGATTTGTTAAGTGGTTTTTTTCATTGGCTGGCGTTGTTTTTATCAATCAGTTTGATTGTTATCTTTCAACCAGAATTGCGAAAATTTTTGGCATTGATGGGAAATGTTGATGAATGGCGGCGCGTGTTTGACCGTGGTGGTGTCGCGACAAAAAATACGGCGTCATTGGATGCAATTTGTTCGGCGGTTGAATATATGTCGGCCAAGCACACCGGTGCACTGATTGTGTTCCCCAGTTCGTTGGACGAAAGTGCAATTGATAAAAAGGGAATCGAAATAAATGCGAAAATTAGCAGTGAATTATTGCTGACGATATTCTTTAACAAAACACCATTGCATGATGGGGCGGTGATAATATCGCACGACCGAATTGCGTATGCGGGTGCAATATTGCCATTGTCGAAAAATAATTTGAATTGGAAATATGGCACGCGGCATCGCGCGGCATTGGGGTTAAGCGAGGTTTCACGTGCCACCGTTTTGGTCGTATCCGAAGAATCAGGCGATATATCCATTGCCGAACGTGGTAAATTCACGACATATGATGATATTAAAAAATTGCGTGCGAAATTGGAACGCGTGCTGGGGAAATAATTTCACGACAAAAATTGTTTGTTGCAGTTATTATATTTTGTCAATGTTTTTACAGTAAAATGATGCTTGCACCGAATCGGCATTTTTTGATAAAGTAAAACCCATAGAGAGATGTAGCCGTAAAATAATTAGGAGTATAAAATGGAATTTTCGGTATTTCGTCAGGTTTTAATTCGTGCGCTGGGGCATATGCAATCAATCGTGGAAAAACGCGCAACACTGCCGATTTTGATGAATGTTAAAATCGAAGTCGGTGATGATTTGGTGTTGTCTGCGACAAACGTTGATTTGGAATTGGTTGAACATGTTGCCGCCGATATCACGTTGGGTGGTCGGGTGACGGTGCCGGTACAAATGCTGTACGATATTGTCCGTAAATTGCCAGATGATGCAGAAATCAGTTTTAAACAATCGGGTGACCAATTAGTTGTGTCATCGGGTCGTGCGGTTTTCCGTTTGCCAACATTGCCGGCGGAAAATTTCCCTGCGATGGCGGGCAGCAATTTGACCACAAAATTCCAGATGACAACCGGTGATTTGGCACACCTGATTAACCAAACAAAGTTTGCAATTCCAACCGATGATGTTCGCTATCATTTGGGGGGTATTTTCTTCCACATATCAGAAGAGGGAAAATCAAAAATGCTGACGGCAGTTGCGACCGATGCACAACGCATGGCATTGTGTGCAATGGCGGCGCCAAGCGGTTCGGCGGAAATGCCATCGGTTATTTTGCCACGCCGTGTGATTGGTGAATTATCGAAATTGCTGGAAGATGCAAATGTTGATGATGTTTTGGTTGAATTATCTGATACCAAGGCGCGTTTTACCGTTGGTCCGGCAACATTGACCAGCAAATTGGTTGACGCGCAATATCCAAACTATCGCGTTGTTATTCCAAAGGGTAATGACAAGATTGCAATCTTGGACAGAAAGCAATTTGTGAACGCGGTGGATTTGGTTTCGGTTGCATCTATTGATAAAACAAAATCTGTACAATTGACATATTCAATGAACAAATTGGTTATCAACGCATCCAGCCCCGATGCCGGTACCGCGACCCAGGAATTAGATGTTGAATACAATGGCGATAATTCATTTACGATTGTGT
>CAMOCR010000080.1 GCA_946611025.1 uncultured Alphaproteobacteria bacterium
CCAATAACATTTTCCTTGTCTTTGATTGCGCCCGTGCGGCGAATATCCAAACGCACCGATGCATAGAACTTTAATGCATTACCACCAGTTGTTGTTTCTGGGTTCCCAAACATAACACCAATTTTCATACGAATCTGGTTAATGAAAATCAGCAATGTATTCGTGCGCGATACCGACCCCGCCAGTTTTTTCAAACTCTGCGACATCAAACGCGCCGTTGTTCCCATAAATGTATCACCAATGTTGCCTTCTAATTCGGCCTTGGGTACCAATGCCGCAACCGAATCAACCACAACAACATCAACCGCACCCGACTTAATCAATGTGTCGGCTATTTCCAATGCCTGTTCGCCGGAATCTGGTTGCGAAATAATCAGCTCACTAACATTTACACCCAATTTTTTTGCGTATGATGGATCCAGCGCATTTTCCGCATCAATATATGCACATGTGCCGCCTTTCTTTTGCGCTTCGGCAACCGCATGCAACGCCAATGTTGTTTTACCAGAACTTTCTGGACCATAGATTTCAACAATACGACCACGTGGATAGCCGCCGATTCCCAATGCGATATCCAAACCCAATGAACCAGACGATATTGCCTCTATATTCTGTTGGCTGCCATCGCCCATTTTCATGATTGCTTCTTTACCAAATTGCTTTTGAATTTGTGCCAGTGCAGATTCCAACGCTGGATTTTTAGCCGGCGCCGCACTTTCTTTTGAAACTTCTTTTTTTGCCATTAAAATTCCCCTTTGCTTGTCAGCAAAATCATACTAAGAATTTAAGGCGCACGCAACACAATTTATTTATGTGGGGTAATAATAATTCCAACCATCAGCGCCCCAACAACCGCGGTCACAAACCAAACCGCCGTTGTTGCCCCGAAATAAGTAATACATGCCGCCGCCAACACGGGCATTATTACATTCGGCAAATTCACACTGGTCCGGAAAATACCATAAAACCGCGTGCGCTGGGCGGGTGCCGTGTTATCAAAGAACAACAAATCATGCACCGGTTCCATCAGCGCGCCCGAAATCTGCCACAGGACAAATATCGCCAACAACGGAAATCCAGTCACCAATGTTGCCGCCGCCGACAATATCGCAAACGACCCAAAGCCCAATATCAGCCAAATATTTTTCCCAAAACGCCGCACCGCGCGCGCCATAAGTTCGCTTAGTATCAAATACGGAATAATACCAATAGTCAGCACCCAACCCAATGTATCCTTGGTAAAGCCACTTTCGATAACAACAATTGGCACATATAGCAATCGCACCGCACGCAAAGAATAATATCCAAAATTAATAAGGTATGCCCGCAACATACCCGGCGCGACAAAAAACGCACGCGCGTTTTGCCACAATGCCCGCATTGTGCGCCGCGGATTTACTGGCTTTATTTTTTTATCGGGCTGGACAATATGAAACCATTTGAAAAACATCCACGCCAACAAATATATAATTGATGACGCCATAAATGCCGCGCGATTTCCCCAAATGCCTGCGACCCAAACCGCAATCAGTGGTGCGAACAGCGCACCAATATTCAACCACAAATGATATCGCGAATTAAGCCGCGCCATGCCAATACCCGTTGAAAAGTCAGACATAAACAATGGTATCAACATCGCACTTAACGTAATCGCAATACCAGTTGTAAAATCCAGCGCAATAAATGTGCGCGGCAGAATCGAAAAACTCATCATCGCGTACCCCGCCGCCAGCATCAACAGCACCGTATAAAACACGCGCACCTTGGAAAAACGGCGAAACACCTCGTTCGCGAACAAGCCCACAAACATACAAAACGCCGAATACAGCGCAACATACAAACCGACCACGGCACTGGAACGAAATATTTCCAGAATCACCAACGCATACACGGCATTATAAATACCATCGGCAAAACCGGTGAACAACCCCAAATTTGCGAATGAAAATCCGCTGACATACTTGCTAAATGAAATATACTTGTCCCCTGCCATAAAATCTCTCTCCGTATTTTATGTATTATATCATAAAAAGTTGTTGGTTGTAAGTTGTTAGTTATTGGTAACAAGTGTTAAATCTCATTTGCCCCACAAAAACGAATAAAAAACCGCCCGAACGGGCGGTTTTACTAATCACCTATAACCTGCAACCAATAACTATTTTGCATCTTCTTTTTTCGCATTGCGTTGTGCATACAATTGCGCAAAGTCAACTGGTTGCATTGCAAATGGTGCCAGACCCGATTCAGATGTTGCGCGTGTAATCAGTGCGCGCACTGCCGGGAACAGCAATGTTGGAACATCAATCAACAATGTGCGTTTTTTGGCTTCTTCGTCTTTTTCTTCTTCCATTTGAACCAGACCAGAATATGTCGATTCAATCAAGAAAACGGTTTTATCGTTCGCTTCCAATTTTGAATGAACCTTGGTAATCAAATCAACCAAGAACAAATTATTTTCAGAACCCTTGATTTGAATATCGATATTGATTTCCAATTTTGCCTGGGTATTTTCCTGTTTAAAGAATAATTCCGGCACATTTGGGTTTTCGAACGAAAAATCCTTTAGGAATTGTGAAATGATATTAAATTTGGCCATTGCGATTGCTCCTTTTTTTACGCGCCATTTTGTGATAAAGTATATATAGCATCTATTTTGCAATTTTACAAGTGGGGGAGCGTGAAAAAATGAGAAAATTTATATCTGGGCTGTTTTATATAATAATGTCGGCATTTATTTTAACATCGTGCGATTTGTCGACCCCGACACACACCGGCGATGAATCGGTTGCACCATCTGGGAACTTGAAAAAGGTATCATACAGCGAATTACCCGGCTGGCGCGATGATGATGTGCGCTACGCACTGCAGGCATTTCGTAATTCATGCCGCGCGAAAATTCAATATACCGGCCGTGTAATTCCCGACCGCGCATTATTTGCGGAAAAGTGCCAAATGTTGCCGTCTGCATCGGCGGACACGGCAACCGTGCGTGCATGGTTTGAATCACACTTTCAACCGTACAAGATTTATAATGACGATGGAACCGATACGGGTACATATACGGGATACTATTCCCCAATTATTCGCGGGTCCCGCGTACGCACCGCCGAATATAACGAACCATTGATGGGTGTTCCAACCGATGGCCGCAATTACAAAGG
>CAMOCR010000081.1 GCA_946611025.1 uncultured Alphaproteobacteria bacterium
CCGACATACCCGGCACCATTTTCAACAGACCGCTAAAATTGCTCATCTTTTTAATTTGCTTTAATTGCGCCAACATATCGTTCAAATCGAACTGACCCGACATCATGCGCTGGGCTGTTTCCTTCATCCCAGATGGCATTTTTGCATCGCTGAAATCATTTTCCGCGGTGGCCGATGTATTTTCTGTGACATCTGCCTTTGGGGCTTTCTTTTTTCCAAAACCGAACATGTATTACTCCTTTGTTTCTTATAATTTTATTTCTTGGTATGCGGTTTGTCCAGATACTTCTTAAGATATTGTCCCGTCAGTGATTCCGGCACAGCGGCAACTTGTTCCGGGGTTCCCGCCGCGACCAATTGTCCACCGTTCACACCGCCGCCCGGTCCCAAATCAACAACCCAATCCGCCGTCTTAATCACATCCAGATTGTGTTCAATAACAATTACTGTGTTGCCGGCATCAACCAATTCATGCAACACCGACAGCAACAATTTAATATCTTCGAAATGCAGACCCGTTGTGGGTTCGTCCAGAATATATATTGTTTGTCCGGTGCTGCGTGCCGCCAATTCGCGCGACAGTTTTATACGCTGGGCTTCGCCACCCGACAAATCCAACGAACTTTGTCCCAATTTGATATAGTCCAACCCCACACGGCGCAACAATTCTAATTTGCGGCGAATTTTTGGAACATTGACGAAATAACGATATGCCTCTTCGACCGTCATGTTCAATACATCTGCAATCGATTTGCCCTTATACTTTACCGCCAAGGTTTCATCATTATATCGGTTCCCGTGGCATTTGTCGCATTCAACATAGACGTCTGCCAAGAAATTCATTTCAATTTTAATTTGACCATCACCCTGACACGCCTCACAGCGACCGCCCTTGACATTAAATGAAAAGCGTCCCGATGTATAACCACGCGCCTTGGCTTCGGGTAATTCGGCAAAGAAATCACGAATGTCGGTAAATACGCCGGTGTATGTTGCCGGATTGCTGCGCGGACTGCGCCCGATGGGCGATTGGTCGATATCAACGACCTTGTCCACATTTTCCATACCGCGAATAATGTCGTGCGCGCCGGTTTCCATTTTTGAATTGTACATCGCACGCATCAACGCCGGATACAGTGTATCCAGCAACAATGTCGATTTCCCCGACCCCGACACCCCCGTCAGCGCAACAAATTTGCCCAACGGAAATTCAACATCGATATTCTTCAGGTTATTTTCCCGCGCCCCTGATATAATAATCGACTTACCATTGCCGGCGCGGCGCTTTTTGGGAACCTCTATTTTACGTTTACCCGACAAATATTGTGCGGTCAATGAGTCTTTGCATTTAATAACCTTATCCGGTGTACCGGCGGCAATAACGCGTCCGCCATTTATGCCCGCCCCCGGACCAATATCAACCAAGTAATCGGCGGCACGCATAGCATCTTCGTCATGTTCAACGACAATAACCGTGTTGTCTTTGTCGCGCAACATTTTTAGCGTGTCCAGCAATTTGTCATTATCACTTTGGTGCAAGCCGATTGACGGTTCGTCCAACACATATAACACACCCGACAACCCCGAACCAATTTGTGATGCCAGACGAATACGTTGCGCTTCGCCCCCAGACAATGTTCCCGCCATACGCGATAATGTTAAATAACCCAATCCCACATTTTGCAAGAATGTTAAACGACTGGTGATTTCGCGCAAGATTATACGCGCAATATCGTTTTCTTTGTCTGTTAAATGATTTGGCAAATCGATAAACCATTTCAATGAATCATCAACCGACATATCACAAACATCAATAATATCTGCACCGTTGATTTTGACACACAGTGCCTGGATATTCAAACGCTTGCCATGGCACACCGGACACGGCTTTTCCGATTGGTATTTTGCGATTTCTGCACGCATCATTTCTGAATCAGATTCGCGCCACCGACGTTCCAGATTTGGAATTACCCCTTCGTATGGCTTTTCATAAACGAACCCGTTCCAGTTAATTTTGACGGGTTCATCACCACTGCCGTATAAAATAATATTTTTCTGTTCGGTGGTCAGTGTATGCCACGGTTTTGACAATGGAATCTTGTATTTTTTGTGCAACGCATCCATCAAATGATCATACTGGGATAACATTCCACCACGCGACCACGGTGCAATTGCCCCACCCAATATTGACTTTGACGGGTCTGGAATAACCAAATCGGGCGACATGTTTAATTGCACACCCAAACCATCACACGCCTGACATGCCCCCATTGGCGCATTAAACGAAAACAGACGCGGTTCAATTTTCGGCACGGTAAACCCACTGACGGGACATGCATAATTTTGCGAATATAATGTATCTTCGTTTGTGTCCAGACGGCGCACCAACACCGACCCCGGCACCAAACGCAGCGAGCCCTCAAATGACGAATACAGGCGCGACCGAAATTCATCCATATCGGCATCGGCGGTATCTGCCGTCGGTATTGCCAAACGGTCAACAATTACGAAAATGTTATGCTTTTTGTTTTTGTCCAGCGGTGGCACAGATGCCAAATCATATAATTCCCCATCAACAATCGCGCGAACATAGCCCTGCTTTATCAAAAATGCGATTTCTTTTCTGTATTCGCCCTTGCGTTCACGAACCAGTGGTGCCATAACATAAATCTTGGTCGTTGGGGGAATTTTCATTGTCCAATCAACCATTTCGGCGATTGTCTGTGATTTAATTGGCAGCCCCGTCACCGGTGAATGTGGCACACCCACACGCGCCCACAGCAAACGAAAATAGTCGTATATTTCCGTCACCGTACCAACGGTCGAACGCGGATTTTTCGATGTTGTTTTTTGTTCGATTGAAATCGCCGGTGACAGCCCTTCTATCATATCGACATCGGGTTTTCTCTGCATATCCAAGAATTGACGCGCATATGATGACAAACTTTCGACATAGCGGCGTTGCCCTTCGGCATAAATGGTGTTAAATGCTAATGACGATTTGCCCGACCCCGACACACCAGTGAACACCACCAATTTATTTTTTGGCAGGTCCAAGTCAATATTTTTAAGATTATTTTCGCGTGCACCGCGAATTTTTATAACGCCACTCATGATATTTTATATAAACCAAAATTTGTTTGTTTCAAGGGGGGAACCC
>CAMOCR010000082.1 GCA_946611025.1 uncultured Alphaproteobacteria bacterium
ATATGTATTCCGTGTTGCGTTTCGGTCACATGATGGCAAACAATATCCGTTCCATGCCGAATATCCATCATTACATTTGCACATAGCGTTTACATATCCTGTTGGAACTGTTGTATCGGTTGCATTGCTTCTGCCAACATCATATGTACTGTTATCTGGGCACAGCAGCGATTGATAGAACATTTCCGACAATGCGGTTATATAACCCTTTTCATCAACAGGTGTGTTTTCATAGTCTTCTAGTTCCCCATGCGAGAAAATTCCATATGCACATGTCAACGCAACGTTATGACACGCACCGTTCATTACGCGGAATATACTGTCAACACTGGCGGCTGATGACCATGCGTTAACTTGGGTCACCTGTTGATTATAACACGCGGCAACATCCACCATGCAATTTGACGCATAATCAGATATAATCTTATACTGGGATGCACGAATGTTGACCATTGCGCGCTGGATATAGTTCACAACAACATCATTATATGGCTTGTAATTTCCATCGGTGTATGTGTATGCCTGACACTTATCCAAAACGGCGCGACATAAACCCTCGTCTGTCACTTTTTGTTTTGTACCAATCTTTTGCAACAAATATTTCACCGTGCACGAACCAATACCACCAGATGTATCATCATCACCAGACTTTGCACATGTATCATCTTTGATATTCATTTTATATGCATTGGTCAAGAATTCGCTGTTAATCGCGGTATTATCATAATTTTCCATAAACTTGGTTATATTGGAAATATTTTTACCCAATACAACATTACCGTTTTCATCGATATATGTTTTTGTTGGATCGACACATTTGGCATAGTTTTCACCACAAACCATGTCATCGGTCATGCATGCCTCTAACGCACCAATACAGCCCTTGATATCATATTGGTTTTTGTTTTGCAAAACCGCCAAACGCGCCTTTTGCAACATGCGTTCTGCACTGCGCACATTGGAAACCAGTGTTTCGTTCATTTTCTTTAATCCGGCTTCATATGCAATGCAATCTTTATCAATTGCCAAATCATAGTTGCCAGACACCTGTTGCGTGGTGGCACCCGCCTTTTTACATTGGTTCAAAACTGTACTGCAACGGTTTTTTGCCGCATTATACAATTCCGCACCACGCAGGTTTGATAAACTGCTGGTGTTGGTGGTGTTCAAGAAATCCAAACTGAACATGTCAGCTTCGCTGGAAAAATCAAGATCAATATCCAAACCAAAATCACCCGATGCATATGATGCAGTTGCGGATGTCGGGTCTTTTATCATCTTTTCGATTTGTTCCAACAAATTACGATTTTCGGTATTATCGCGGGTACCCGTCAAGGCATCTTCGGCCTCGGTCGCGTTCATAATTGCACGAATTTCATCCGCCGACAGACCAATATAGCGGATATTCTGGGCAACTTCGTTCAATTTCGTGTTGGCATCATTTACCGCCTGTTCAACCTTGCTGTATTTAGACAGATTTGCGCTGCAACTGCACCGTTTTTGGTTAGCATCAACCACCGCACAGAATTGATCCATGCATTCGTTATATTGTTCCTGGCACGATTTATTCAATTCTGCGGTTTGTTCCAGTGTTTCTTTGGCTTCGGCAATTGATTCTTTGGTTGCCCCCTTAGATGCCACGCGCCCCGTCACCTTTCTAATGTCATTATCAATATTCGAACCGGTTTGTTTATCGGTACCCGCAATTATTGCACGACCACCATAGTCTGCAAATGTTGGGCGCAATGTCAAACCCGCACGGCGAACCGATGGATTATCGTTGATATCTGTTTTTGTGTTTGCATTGACCGGTGCACCACCACGGGAAACAACCGTTGCACCACGCGTTGTGATGCCAGACTGGGTTTGTGATGCCGACATGTTGCGTGATGCGGTGCGCGATATGGCAACCGGCGATGTGCGCTGTGATACATTGGCGGTTGCAGAATTTTCCGTATTACTTGTCGCCGTTGGAATTATACGCGACGGAACCGCGCCATACACAGAAAACGTGGCGCCAACAAACATGGCTATCAACAAAGATAACGATTTGTTCATAATCATTTACTTAGACTAATTATATCACAAACCGCGCCATTAAAAAAGGAAATATGCAATAAAAAATCCCGCGGTTGCGGGATTTTAATTATTTGGCTTCGTCTTCTGGGACAACCGATACGGTTTTACGATCACCCAAACCACGTTTGAATTTTACAATGCCTGCGATTTTCGCAAACAAAGTGTGATCTTTACCCATACCAACATTCAAACCTGGATGCACAGCGGTACCACGTTGACGAATGATGATATTGCCTGGGATAACGCGGCTGCCACCAGATTTTTTAACGCCTAATCTGCGTCCCGCAGAATCGCGTCCGTTGCTGGTCGAAGTACCTGCTTTCTTATGTGCCATAGTTTAAACTCCTTAGCCCTTGATATCCGTTATTTTCAAAACAGTAATGAACTGACGATGTCCCTTGGTACGACGATAGTTCTGGCGGCGTTTTTTCTTGAACACCAAAACCTTGTCAGCGCGTTTCTGTTCAACCACTTCGGCAATGACTTTTGCACCATCAACAGCTGGTGTGCCGATTTTATCGCCCAGCATTAAAACCTGGTCAAATTCAATTTTGCCGTCGGCATTCAGTTTTTCAACCTTAATCACATCGCCCTTTTGCACGCGATATTGTTTGCCGCCGGTTTGAAAGATTGCAAAATCGCTCATATTCTTGCTCTTTTTTGTTCGTTTTTTATGTTTTTTCGCACTTTTGTCGAAAAGTTTATGCAAATTGTATGTTTTTTATACCAAAAGTCAAGAAAAAAGTGGTTAGTGTCAGTGGTTAGTGTTAGTGGTTAGCGTTTTCTGGAATCGGGTGCCATTAAACGAATATCACAAAACAAAAACCGCCCGTTTGGGCGGTTTTTTTAATCTGAACACTCTTTTGTAATTGCATTCCATGTTTTATCGCTATTGACACAGTTCAAGCGTTCTAATTCAATATCGTATATATCGGTGGTCCAATTACGTATGGTATCAACGCCCGCCGATTGCAAACATTGTTCACGAATAGATGCAGACTTACTGGTCCCTGTGCAAAGGGTGTTTTCAGTACACTCACCCATATCATACGCCACAG
>CAMOCR010000083.1 GCA_946611025.1 uncultured Alphaproteobacteria bacterium
GCGGTCAATGTTTCCATGTTATAGAAATTAAATGCCGGCACGGCATATTTGCGTGCAATTGCGTCGCGAAACATTTCGCGTGTGTTCACAAAACCAAAATCACTGTATTTCATGACTTTTCCCCATTTTTTATAATTATAACATATTTTAGGGCGGGCGGGGGATATTTTTGATTTGCTTGACAACGCGATAATTTGTGCAACAATTAGGACAACGAATCGGGGGCGCATGAGAGAACCGATAACAACAAGGGAAATTGTTATGAAAAAAATTTTGGTTTCGATGATTGCATTGGCTGCATTGGCGGGTTGTGCATATGATTACTATCGTGGCGGTGTTCGCTATGTTCAAGATGGCGATGATTGCATCTTCTATTACGGTGAATATGGTTCACATTATACCAGCGACATTCGTACATTGGATACAGATAAACGTGTTGTTTATCGTAACACATCTTGTGCAGATTTGTTTGCACGCGACAATGGTGGCGTTGCCCCACGCACAAATCGTGCCGTGTTGACACGCGCTGCGCAACCAGCACCATCATGTGGTTGCAATTCTTGTGCAAAAAGCGCACCACGTTATGTCATTGTTCCAGCAATGTAATGTGTAAATTTGATTTATAAAGGGGCGCCGTGTGGCGCCTTTTTATATTTGAATAATCTGTAATTTTGTGATAAAATTATATTACGATAATGAACAAGAAAGGGGTTCTATATGAAAAAAGTTATGAATAAAATCAATTTTGCAATCATTGGCATGATGGTTGCCAGCCCGGCATTCGCGGCGATAAACGAAAGTGGTATTTGCAGCATTTTGGCCGAATTGAAAAAGGTGTTTAACCTGTTGCGTACATTTGCGTTTATCGGTGCGGCATTTATGATTGCCGGATGGGCATGGGGATATATTCAGGCTGGTAAAATCGAAGGACCAAAAGAAGCTAAAGATAAGGGTATGGCGTTGTTGGTCGGTTTTGCATTATTGTTTGGTGTTGGTTTGGTATTACAATTCGTGGGCAGCACAGCCGGTATGACATCATTGGGTTGTGGTAACCAGGTGTTCAACTGGTAATAAAACCCGATATAAAAATAAGAACGCGACCGTTTGGTCGCGTTTTTATTTGCGTGTTTGAATATTATTTATCTTCAACATTTGCCAGCGAGAATAATATCGATGATATCAACGACTGATAGGGGACATGTTGTTGTTCTGCCAATTGCTTAATTCGATCCAGAACGGGCTTTGGAATACGCATATTTATAACGCAATCTGATTTATTAAATGTCTTGTACGCGGCATATTCGCGCAACAGTGAATCAATATTCATTATGAATAATTGCTGTAAAACATTTGGCATATTTCACCCCTATACATTTAACAATACCATTGGCAATACCGCCGTGATTACAAATGACTATATCAATGTATTTACAATTGTCAATACAAATATAAATACACGAATAAATACAACTGTAATTACGGTGGTATGGATGGCTGTAAATCAAAATATATTTTTGCTTTTTACAATTTGTGTGTTTAAAATGTGTGTATTGTTTATATTTATGGAAGGGAAAAAATATGCTGAAAAAAATATTTATGGTTGTTGTGACGTGTTTCACATTTATTATGTCTGCGCATGCGGAATTAAAGGTTGATATTGTTGCGGGCGCGTTGGACCCAACATCGATTGCTGTGCAAAAATTTGAAACGGGGTCGGGGGTCGCATCAAAAGATGCCAAGATGATTCGTGAAGTGGTAGAGGCCGACCTGAAGCGCACGGGTCTGTTCCGCATTGTGTCGCATGATGCATTTCCCGAATATGTCAAAATGGGTGAATTGCCAAAGTTCAAATCGTGGATGGCAATTAAAACCCAGGTCTTGGTTCAGGCGCGCATGAATGTTGCACAAAATGGGCAATATAAATTAGAATTCTTTGTATGGGATATAAATGGCACCGAACAGATAGAGGCGCAATCGCTGGTTGCATCAAAAAAATCGGTTCGCCGCATGGCGCACATTATGGCAGATGCAATTTATGAACGCCTGACTGGTGAAGAGGGGTATTTTGATACCCAGATTGTGTTTATTGCCGAAACGGGACCTGTGCATAACCGTGTGAAACGTATGGCAATTATGGACCAAGACGGGTATGGTATGCGTTATTTGTCTGATGAAAAATCTTTTGTCATGTCGCCACACTTTTCACCAAACATGCGCACGGTTGTATTTTTATCTTATTATAATGATGACCCAATGGTGTGGAGTTTGGATTTAGATACTGGTGAACAGCGCAGATTGGGACAATTTGGCGGCATGAACTTTGCACCACGTTTTTCGCCCGATGGTAAAAAGATTGCGTTGTCGTTGGTCAAAGATGGTATTACACATATATATGAATATGATATCGAAAGTAAAACGATGCGCCAATTGACATTTGGTAATTCGATAAATACCAGTCCGTCTTATTCACCCGATGGCAAAAAGTTGGCATTTAATTCCGATCGTTCGGGTCGCCAACAGATTCATGTGTTGGATTTGGACACATTGGCGGAACAGCGCATTACATATGGGGCGGGGCGGTATGCAACACCGGCGTGGTCACCCGACGGTCAGTTTATTGCATTTACCAAGATTGCCGATGACACGTTCTATGTTGGGATTATGGACCCGCGCGGTCGTAATGAAAAGATTTTGGCGGGCGGCTGGTTTATGGAGGCACCATCATGGGCGCCGGGTTCACGCCGCATTGTCTACTATGAAACAGAGCGCGCATTAGATGATATTGAACGTATAAGCCATATTCGCAGTGTTGATATTACCGGTCAAAACATTTATGACATTGATTTGCCAGAAAATGTGAACGGTGTTGAACCAACATGGTCACCACGTTTGATGTAAATGAAATATTTATTGCATGTTTTTATAATACTTGGGCTGTGTGTGATAACATGTCGCGGTTATGCATTGCCGGCAACGGTGGATTATGTTTTTGATGGTGATACTTTTTCGGCGACCGTGCATGTTGCCGATGGTGTGGATGTTGATGTTCGGGTGCGCCTGATAAACATTGATACGCCCGAAATGCATG
>CAMOCR010000084.1 GCA_946611025.1 uncultured Alphaproteobacteria bacterium
GCCGTCTGCAACAGAAATTCAGCAATATGTTGATGATGTTTTGGCAAATAAAATCACAGCAATTGATGGCGTGGCCAAGGTTTCGACATTTGGTGGCCGTGAACGTGCAATTCGTGTTGCCATGGACCCAGATTTGATGGCGGCACGCGGGGTCACGATTATGGATGTTATAACGGCATTGGGAAATAAAAACCTGAATGTGCCGGGGGGTAAAATCGAATATGGTGCGGCAAGTGAAAATGTGCGCTTTATCGGTGAATTTGCAGATGTAGATGAAATTGCAAACCTGCCGATTTCCACCGCCGAAGGTATTCGTTTTAAATTGGCAGATGTTGCAACGGTGACCGATGCCGCGCGTGATATTGAAAAGGGTGCACGCTATAACGGCACAGATGTTGTTATCGCATCTGTCGAAAAGGCAAACGATGGTAATGCAATTAAAATATCACATGCATTGCGTAAAAAGATGCCGGAATTGAATGCGGACTTTGCAGCACATTTCCCAAATGCAAACGCGACAATGGAAATTATTTCTGATTCATCGACCACAATCAGCGATGATACAAACGATACAATCAACGGTATTATATTGGGTGTTATATTTACCGTTTTGGTGTTGTTGGCGTTCACACGCAACTGGCGTTCAACAATTATTGCAGGTGTTGTTATTCCGGCATCGTTAATCGCTGGTTTTGAATTTATGAGTGCCAGTGGCTTTACCATCAACGCAATTACATTGTTGGCATATTCATCGGCGCTGGGGACATTGGTGTCGAACGCAATTATTTTGATTGAAGCGGCTTTACAAGAAATGCGCGCCGGTAAAAAACCCGAAGATGCCGCAATTGACGGTACGAAAAAGGTCGCGGTTTCGGTTTTGGCTGGTGTTGGAACCAATGTCGTGGTGTTTTTACCGTTGGCGTTTATGGGCGGCATTGTGGGCAAGTTTATGATTCAGTTTGGTTTGACGGTTGTGTATTTGACACTGTTGTCGTTAATGTTCAGCTTTACATTAACCCCAATGATGATTGCACAATTCTTGCGATTGACACCGGAAAACAAGCGCGAAATCGCGGAACGCGAAAAGCAAAATAAAAAGACCGAACACGCGTCATGGTTGCATCGTTGGTTTAATTATCAAATGGCACATTCGGGGCGCGTTGTGGGCTTGGCATTTTTGGTGTTGATTGCATCGACAATGTTGATGCGGTTTGTGGGTAATGAATTTTCACCATCAACCGATATGAACGAAATAACAATCACTGCGCGTGCACCAATGGGGGCAACGTATGAAAAGTCGCTGGAAATAACAAATGCGATTGAAAAGCGTCTGTCCAATGTACCAGAGGTAAAATCGCTGACGGCAAAAATTGGCGACCAAGGTTTACAGAATATCAAGATTCGTGTCGAATTGATTGATAAATCCCAACGGCGCAAAACCGATAAAAAACTGGCCCAGGAAATGTTGCCACTGTTGAACGATATTCCAGATGCCGAAATTCAAATTCGTGCGGGGTTGGCAATGTCGTCAATATCGTCTGATATCGTTTTGAATATTTATGGCGAAGATGACACTATTCGTGAAAACTATGCAAAACAAATCATCACAGAAATCAACAAAATCGAAGAAATACAATCGGCGGTCCTGGCGCAGCAATCGCCCGCCAACGAATTGCGCTTTATGCCCGATGCCGATAAAATGGATTTCTGGGGTATAAAAAATTCTTATGCGGGAACAGTGTTGCGTTATGCGCTGTATGGAAACGACAGTTATAAGTACAAAGAAAACGGTGACGAATACCCGATTGTTGTTGAATTTGCCAAGCCGTTCAAAACACAAAACTTGTTCGATGTGGTCTATGCCAATTCGCCCAAGGGCATGGTTGCATTATCACAATTGGGTGATTCGCGCGTTGTGCCGGCAACCCCAGATATTCGCCGTCTGGATAAAAACAGAATAACCGAAATTGATATCAATTTGGGTAAATCAACCATGGGGCCGGTGCAAAACAAAATTGAAAAAGTCTTGAAAAAGATGGATTGGCAAACGGGGTATCGCTATCAATTTGGTGGTATGTCGGAAATTCAGGGTGATACCACCGGTGAAATCGGTCAGGCGTTTTTCTTGGCATCTATTTTGACATTTATGTTGTTGGCAGCAATTTTGAATTCACTGACCCACCCATTGACAATGGCGACATCTATTATCACCAGTTTTGCCGGTGTGTTTATTGTGTTGTTCTTGTCGGGTGCATCAATGAACGTGGGCGCAATGTTGGCGTTCGTTATGTTGGTGGGTCTGGTTGTGAATAACAGTATTTTGGTTCTGGAACCGGCAATCAACCGAATTCGCGCGGGTGAAAAAATTGCCGATGCATTGTGGACAGAATTGAATTTGAAAAAGAACATGGTATTGATGACATCAATTGCGGTTGTCGCCGGTATGGCACCACAATTGTTTGGTGGTGACGGAATGAAAACGGCAATGGCGGCGGTTATGATTGGTGGTATGTTGGCATCTATGATTTGGACATTTACGCTGACACCGGCGCTGTTTATGGTGATGGAACACCTGCGCGGCGCATTGCGTAAAATTGTGTTTGGGGAAAAGTAAAATATGACACGTGAAATCAGATTTTGTACACCAACGGGAAAATATTGGTTTTTGTCGCCATTGGCAAACTTTCCAATAAAAATGTCTGTTGATGGTCGCGAATTTACATTTCGCAGCACCGAACATTATTACCAGGCGATGAAGTTTTATGCATCTGATTCACGTTTCGGTGTCGTTGCCAGATTGGAAAATGCGGATGACGCGCGTTTGATAACAAAAACACCCGAATATAGGGTAAATCGCCGCGCAGATTTTGATAAAAACAAGTTCAAGATAATGGAAGATGGACTGCGTGCAAAGTTTCAACAAAATGCAAATGCAGCAG
Source organism: uncultured Alphaproteobacteria bacterium (assembly GCA_946611025.1). Lineage (GTDB taxonomy): Bacteria > Pseudomonadota > Alphaproteobacteria > Rs-D84 > Rs-D84 > Enterousia. The sequence continues at coordinate 2,940 of CAMOCR010000084.1, forward strand.
AAATGTTGAAAAGTACAGGCGATGCAATTTTGATAAAACAATGCCCGGTATGCTATAAATGTGGCTTTGGTATTGGGTGTGGCGAAAACAGAATTGGCAAAACACTAATGCAAATTCGCAGTGAATTACAGAAATAAA
>CAMOCR010000085.1 GCA_946611025.1 uncultured Alphaproteobacteria bacterium
CGTGAACGCATTGCCGTATTTGCATTTGAATTTTTCGGCATCCGCCACAACATTTGGGTCGCGATCGAACGCAACAACCGTTGCACCCGCATCCAGAAACGCACGTGAATAACCGCCCGCACCAAATGTACAATCCGCCACGCGCAACCCGCGCATGTCACCAATGGCACGCATCACAGAATCAAGAAGAACCGGTATATGTTTCATCATTCTATGCCGACCCGCGCCCCCAACGCGACTAAATCACTTGCGGTTGTTGTACCCAATTCAACACCATCGCGCAAACGTATTGTTGTTGTGGTGTTGCCCGAATGCAAATTTAATTCAACCGTTGTCGCACCCTGACGTAATGCCGCCAGCGCCTTTTTTACATTGGGTAAAATTTTGCCGTTTGAAATATCGATTGTCATTTTCTTGGCAATTTGGGCAACCCAACTGTTCAATGGCATAATTGAATCAACAAATATCGACACGCGGTCATCACGGTTTGATAATTTACCAGCCAGCAACACAACGCTTTCATTACCCAAAATGTTTGCGAATGCGGTTGCAGAATCACCGAACGCCACCGCATCAATATTACCAAAACTGTCGGATGCGTTGATGGTTATCATTTCTTTGCCGGTCTTGGTGCGACGACGTGAAAACGACGATACATTTGCTGCAATTTTCACAGATTGTCTGTCGGGTAATGATTCCAATGAAATACTGGTTGCCAATTTTGCACGTTCAATCAAATGCTTGTATTGGTCCAATGGGTGTGCAGATATATAGAATCCCAATGCCGTCAATTCATTTTCCAGACGCTGTGAAAATGTCCATGGCGTTGTTTTTGTAAGGTTTTTGTGTAATCTGTCTTCGGAAACATCGTCTTCGACCGTGTTCGCAAACAGTGACAATGAATTCGCACCGTCTTTTGATTTTGACGCATATGACAATATCGCATCGGCATTCATAAATATCAATGCGCGATTTGGTTCCAATGAATCCAGAACACCGGTGCGGGCGAACGCTTCTAGAACACGCTTGTTCATAAATGGCGCACAACGTTTTGCAAAATCGGTCAGGTTTCTAAACTGCCCATGTTCAATGCGTTCACGAACAATCACATCGGTTGCCGCGACACCGACCCCCTTAATCGCCGCCAAACCATATATGATTTTGCCGTCGCGCACGGTGAACAACGATTCACTGTCATTTATATCTGGTGGAACAATTTGAATACCAAAATTAGTTTTTGCATCATCAATCAATGCAATCAGTTTTTCGGTTGCATTCAGTTCGCTGGACATTGCCGCCGCCAAAAATTCGGGGGTATAGTTTGCCTTAAGATATGCGCACTGGTTCGCAACAATAGAATACGCGATTGCGTGTGATTTGTTAAATGCGTATTCGGCAAACTTTTTAAACTTTTCCCACAAATCTTTTGCTTGGGCATTATTCAAAGTGCCTTTCTTGGCACAGCCGTCCAGGAATTTTACCTCTAGTTCCGCCAACAATTCCAATTTCTTTTTACCCATGGCTTTACGCACTGTGTCCGATTGACCGCGGGTAAAGTCCGCCAACGCACGCGTCAGCAACATAACCTGTTCTTGATAAACAATAATGCCATATGTTTCTTTTAATATTGGTTCCGCCAATGGATGCACATATTCGATTTCTTCTTCGCCATGCATACGTGCGATAAATTGCGGAATATATTGAATTGGGCCTGGTCGATTCAATGCGTTTAATGCCGAAATTTCCAAAAAGTTTGTCGGGTGCATTTTACGCAGCGTTTGTTTTACAAACGGGGCATCGAATTGGAATATGCCTTCGGTAAAGCCGTTTTGCCACAATTTAATTGTGTTTTTGTCATCGGTTGGAATTGTGTCCAGATTCACATTTATTCCACGCGTTTGCTGAATCAATTTCACCGCGTTTTTTAACACAACCAAGGTTTCCAAACCCAAAAAGTCGAATTTGATTAAACCAGTTGCCTCCAAATAATGTCCATCATATTGGCTGGATGGCAAGGCGTTCGCTGGATCGCGATAGACCGGTGCAATTTTTGTTGTTGGGCGGTCGCCAATAACCACGCCGCATGCATGTTGACCCAGATTGCGATATGAACCTTCCAGCTCTTCCGCAATTTCAACAACCTTTTTCATATCGGCATCGTTATCCAATATGTTTTGAATTTCATACGATGAATCAACCGCGCTTTTTAATGTCTTGGCATCATCTGGTATCAATTTTGTAAATCGGTCGGTCTTGGAATAGGGCATGCCGTACACACGGCCAACATCACGAATGGCACCCTTGGCCTTTAGCCCACCAAATGTAATAATGCGGCACACCGATTCCGCGCCATATTTATCGCACACGTGTTTCAAAACGGTTTCGATACCTTCGGGTTCAAAGTCAACGTCAAAATCGGGCATGGAAATACGGTCTGGGTTCAAAAAACGTTCAAACAGCAGCCCATATTTTAACGGGTTGACATGTGTAATACCCAGCGCCCACGCGATAATTGAACCCGCACCTGAACCACGACCGGGGCCGGTTAAAATATCATTGTTTCGGCACCAGTTTATGTATTCCGCAACGATAAGGAAATAGCCCGGAAATCCCATACCGATAACAACGCCCAATTCAAATTCTGCCTGTTCATAGTATGGTTTTGTATCTTTGATTTTGTGTTCTTTTAATCGGCGTGCCAAACCCGCCATAGTATTGTCGCGCAACATTTGACATTCGTCTTCAAAGTTTTCACCAAAACGCGGCAGCAATGGCTTTTCATGAACATTTACCAAGAACCCACAACGCTGTGCAATGACAACGGTGTTTTCAATCGCTTCGGGCAGGTCGCTGAACAATTCCACCATTTCATCAGTTGATTTGAAATATTGTTCTGCAGATTTACGTGGACGCTTTGGGTCAATAACCTTGGTCTGTCCCAAGATACATGATAATGCATCCGCGGCCTCGTAATCATCGGGGGTGGCAAAGCATACATCATTTGTCGCGACAATTGGAATATTTAATTCGCGCGCAATATTCAAAAATG
>CAMOCR010000086.1 GCA_946611025.1 uncultured Alphaproteobacteria bacterium
TTTTCCATACGATGATAACGAATTGATTGGTTTATTGCAAACAAAACATGTTCGCGGCGGTAAAATGCGAAATTTAGCGACAACAGTAAAAATTGATAAAACGAACTGTCATACTGATATAATGACAAATATTACAATAATTGTCAAAATAAATGTTTTTCACACTTGCAATTGAAAAATGCTTTCTATATAATACCAATCACCCGGAGCGTTGGCAGAGGGGTAAATGCAGCGGATTGCTAATCCGTGACCGTAGTAATGCGGTCCGTAGGTTCAAATCCTACACGCTCCGCCATAAAATTAAACCACCCAAACGGGTGGTTTTTTATTCGTGTTCTTCGGCAGATTGTTCAATTGACGGGCGAAATATTTCAACATCGCGCGTCATTGCCAAGAATTTTTCTGCGCGTCTTGCCGGCAATTCATCGACCGGTATCTTTTGCAATTCTTGCAATTGTTCAACAACCGCCGCCGCCAACATTTCCATTGTGGTTTGCCAGTCGTTATGCGCCCCACCCGACGGTTCAACAATTATCTTGTCGATAACGTTCATTTCCGCCATATCGCGCGCGGTCAATTTCATGGCTGCGCTGGCAACTGCCTTGAATTTATTATCTTTCCACAATATTGACGCACACGATTCCGGTGCAATAACCGAATAAATTGCATTTTCCAGCATCAAAACACGGTCGCCGGTACCAATCGCAATTGCACCACCAGAACCGCCCTGGCCGACATTGACGGCGACATATGGTGTTTTAACCTGCAACCCCGCTGCAATTGTTGCCGCAATTGCCTGGGACTGACCGCGTTCTTCGCCTTCGCGGCCGGCAAACGCGCCCGCCGTATCAAACAACGAAATCAGTGGCAAATCAAAACGCTGGGCCAATTGCATCATGCGTTGCGCCTTGCGATAGCCATCGGGGTTTGGCATGCCAAAGCGGTGTTTTTGACGCGTTTCAATGGTGCGACCGGTTTCTTGGCCGATAATCACCGCCGGAATACCGCGCCAATACCCAATGCCCGACCCCATAGCTGCATCTTCGGCATATAAACGGTCGCCCGCCAGATATGTCCAATCGTCCACAATGCCGTCAATATAGTCCAAGAAATGTGGTCGGTTTTCGTGACGCGCCAATAAAACCTTGTCATATGCATCGTTTTCGCCCATACCGCGAATCTTTTTAGACGCGTCATATTTGGGTGTTATAACCGAAATCGGCTTTGGTTCGTGTGGCTGCTTGGTCAAAACCGCCAAGATTTTTGCCAATTTATCGTGCAATTCGGCACGCGGTACAACCATATCAACCATACCATGTTCATACAGGTATTCAGCCGTCTGGAAATTAGATGGTAATTTTTCACGAATATTCTGTTCAATAACGCGGCGACCGGCAAACCCAATGCGCGCGCCAGATTCTGCAATATGAATATCGCCCAGCATCGCAAACGATGCCGTCACACCACCAAATGTCGGGTCCGTCAGCAACACGATATATGGTATTTTATTGTCATGCAGTTTATTTACCGCAACCGTTGTGCGCGCCATTTGCATCAATGATAAAATGTTTTCTTGCATGCGGGCGCCACCACTAGACGTGACCATGATAAACGGTTGGTGCAATTCAATGGCGTGTTCCATACTGGCAATGATTCCGTCACCCGCGGCACGCCCCATTGACCCCATCATAAAGAACCCATTTAACACACAAACGGTTGTTGGCACACCACCAATAACACCATCGGCACTCACAACCGCATCATTTGCACCGGTGTCACTGCGTGCCTCAGCCAATCTTTCGGCATATGGCATACGGTCAACAAATTCCAGCGGGTCATCCGACACCGTTGGCAATTCCAGTTTTGTCCATTCGTTATTATCAAACAGCAAATCAAACCGCTGTTTTGGGTTCATCATAAACGCATGATTACAACGCGGACAGATGTACAAATTATCCTTGTAATCTTTGTAAAAAACCAAGCGACCGCACGATTCGCATTTAATCCACATTAAACGGCGAACGCGTTCATAGCGGCTGCGGTTATCGTTTTTTATTCCAGATTTTTTCCCAAAAAACATAATTATTATCCATTCATCTTTTTGGTTAATTCACGACTGGGTTTGAACAAAATTGTCGTGTTTGCAGGCAACGGCATTGGTTTGCCGGTGCTGGGGTTATATCCAATTTTTGTTGCGCGTTTGCGTGGTTGAAATGTGCCAAAGCCGCGAACTTCGATACGATTACCCGTTGCGACCGCTTCGACCATGTGATCGGCCACCGTATCAACAATCGCCGCCGCATCTGCTGCGCGCATGTTATTAAATTTCACCTGAATAGATCTTACAATATCTGAACGTTTCATGATTCTTTATCTCCTGTTATAACTAATAAATTGTATTATTGCCTGAAAAGCCACTATTATCAAGAAAAATATATTTTTACTTAAAAAACGATTGGCATATCGCGAATATCCATTGGCACACCATCGCGGTCGGGGTCCCATTGCGATTTTTCCAAATTGACGGTTTTATCACGGCGGAACACAACCCCTTCGGCGCGCAAATCACGATATTGTTGTTCTTCGTACCCCGGAATCAAACGCCCGTCTTTGAACACCACACGATGCCACGGCAGATGCCAACTGTTTTTATTATTAGATGCAAACCCGACAAAACGCGCCATGCGTGGCCGCCCAATCATGCGCGCAATTTGACCAAACGTGACGACCCGACCCGCTGGGATTTTCGCAACAATATCATAAACCTGTTCGTTAAAAGATTTCATAGCAAATCGATTCTACACCGCCATCATTAAATGTCAAATTTTTACCCTTGAAAACAAAATCGGTTTGTGTATAATACCGAACACAAAAGCGGAGATGTGGCAGAGCTGGTTGAATGCGCGCGACTCGAAATCGCGTATACAGGAAACTGTATCGGGGGTTCGAACCCCTCCATCTCCGCCAGAAA
>CAMOCR010000087.1 GCA_946611025.1 uncultured Alphaproteobacteria bacterium
ATGACGGCACCATGCCACAATTACCATTAGAAGCATACATGTTGCAATCGGGTGGTTTCAAAATCAAAACCACCACACGCAGCAAAACACCAGTCATGACATTTTTGCAATTACGTAATAATGATGTTCGCTACATTGAATATGACACCGACCAAACACAACAAATGATTGATGCCGCCGTTCAAAAAACAACTGATGTTATAAATATGTTCAGCGCGGGCGATGCCGCATATGAAAACCGCCCGAACAGCGACGCAAAATATCGCACATTTGATGATTTGGCGCGCACACGCGACAATTCATAATTTGATTATTTTAATTTAATCATTAAACCACAATGGTCTGTTGGCTTGGCAGCCATACGCGGCGCCGTATCAATTTCACATGCCGCTAGCATTTTATCTGCCGCCCGATTACACAAGAAATAGTCCAACCGCAATCCTTGGCGATTGCCGACCGTATCGCGACCACGATAACCATACCATGTATAATCAACATCATCGGGGTGCAATTTTCGCCATGCATCAACCCAGCCCATATCCAACCACGATTGCATTATCGCGCGTGCCTCTGGCGCGGCGATTGCGATACCAACATAATTACGCGGGTTCCATACATCGCGGTCGGTCAGCGCAACATTAAAATCACCACCAATAACCACTGGTTCTTCGCTATCGATATAGCCCGCAATATAATCTGTGAACGCATGCATCCATTCTAATTTATATGGAAACTTGGCTGAATCAACCGTATCGCCGTTTGGCATATATACATTTATAATACGCACCCGCCCGTCAATCACACATTCAATAAATCGCGCCGCGGGGTCGGCATAGTTTGGCATGCCACGGGTGACATCTTCGATAGAAAACTTGGAAAACACCGCCATACCATTATAACTTTTTTGTCCAAAAACCTTGATATTATAACCATATTCATCGAACACATTGTGCGGGAATGCCGCATCTTCGACTTTCAGTTCTTGAACCATAATTACATCATATTCGCCCCCGCGTAAAATATCGATAAAACTTTCCACATGGGCGCGTATAGAGTTGATATTTAGTGTTAGTATTTTCATGTTGGAAATCCGTTTAATTAGTATTATAATAGCCCCAGCAAAATATAAAATACAAGGATTTTATACAATGAATATGTACAAGTTTCTGGAAAACACAGTTAGTCAATATCCAGACCATCTGTTTCTGGTGCGTGAAAACGTCACCTATACAAAATTTCTTGAATTGGTTCGTGCGCGTGCCACATCGCTGCATGCTGCGGGGGTAAAACCTGGCGATGTCGTTGGTATTTTATCGCACAACATTCCCGAATTTCCAATCACACTGTTTGCGGTTTGGTTTTTGGGCGGAACGGTTTTGATGTTGGACACGAACCTGACACCGTTTGAATATGACAACATGACCAAGACGGCAAATTGCCATTTTGTCTGTGCCGAAGAATCATTTTTCTATAAAACGAAAAATTTCAAGTTCTATAATATCACAACCCCAGACGGCGAAATAAATCATGATTTGGAACCGGCGCCATTGGAATCTTTGGACACGGCAACATTGTCATTTACATCTGGTTCAACCGGCACACCAAAGGTTGTACCGTTAACACACTTTAATTTAATTGAATGTGCGCATTCATTAAAAGATATGCATGAATATATTGAACCTGGCTATTACATGTATGGTTTCTTACCAATGTATCATATATTCGGGTTTGCCGTTGAAATATTGGCAACAATTGAATATGGGTGTGGTGTTATTTTACAGCCAAGCATAAATCCAAAATTGCTTATGGCGGACTTTGCGGAATTCCGTCCACAAATTATACCGGCGGTTCCACGTTTATATGAAATCATCCGTAACCGCATTATTGATCAATTAAAGGCACGCCACCTGTGGTGGTTTGCGCGTTTTGTTTTGCGCTATGGCAAAATCATGGAAAAGATTGGCTTGGGCTTTTTGGTACGCAAGGTTCAAGACCCCGTCCGCAACATATTCGGTGGTCGCGTCAGTTTATTGATTGCTGGCGGTGCCGCAACCAAGCCAGAGGTAGAAACATTCTATGAACGCCTTGGCATGCCGTTCATTCAAGGCTATGGCATGACCGAAACCGTTGGACCAATCTGTATTTCCAAGCGCACTAAAAAGCGTTTGCCATTTGCATTTGGCGCACCAACCACAAACAATGAATGTGAAATTCGCAACAAAGATGCCGATGGCATCGGCGTTCTGTGGGTTCGTGGTCACCAGGTGTTCGGCGGCTATAAAGACAACCAATCGGCAAACGAAACGGTCTTTGACGAACGCGGATTTTTCAACACTGGCGACTTGGTATCGATGGATAAAAATGGCGAATTGCATTTTGCCGGCCGTAAAAAACAAGTGATTGTTTTGGATTCTGGTAAAAATGTTTATCCCGATGAATTGGAAGCAATGTTTATGAAAATTCCGGGTGTAAAAAATGTCGCGGTGTTTGAACACAAATTGGCTGATAAAACCGTGTCCTATGCGGTGTTCAGTGTTGAACCCACAATGACAATGAATAAATTGGCGGCGGCGGTTGCGAACGCGAATAAAAAGTTGGCGCAATATAAATGGGTCACGCACTTTGCAATGACCACAGACGACCTGCCGACAACCAGCACACAAAAGGTTAAACACCACGTTGTGCGGCAAAACCTGATTGACGGTAAATACCCGATACAGAAAGACAATTAAAAACCCAACCACCCGATTGGGTGGTTTTTTTATTGCAAAAAATTTTGATTTTTGAATATAATCATAATGTATCTAACCAAAGGGGGAATACATGCTTACACTTATATTTATTATTTTGAAATTGGCAAAAGTTGTTAATTGGTCTTGGTGGTGGATATTGTTGACATTGGCACTGGACGGCGGTGTCTTTGGTCGCATACTGTAAAA
>CAMOCR010000088.1 GCA_946611025.1 uncultured Alphaproteobacteria bacterium
TCAACAGGTCTTCGGTTGAATTACCATGAATTGTTGTATGATCGCGATGATTTTTTGGAACACGATGTTTGGCGTGCTTTTCAACTGGAATTTCCGGACATTCGGTCGTTTCCGGCATTTGACAGCCCTTGGTTGAATTACACATTTTGTGCATCGGTTGCAGATTTTCAATATTGTCGGTGCCACCTAGTGCGCGCGGAACGATATGGTCAATCGTCAATTCGTCTTGGACAGTTATTGATTGTTTACAATATGGGCATACTGGATATACAAAGTTATCAATCGCAATACGGTACAAGATTCGCATTTTAAATATGTTATATTCAATCATACGCTTCATTTCACGCAATTGTTCCAGTTGTCTTTTTGTCAGTGTTGTTCGGCAATTGCTTTCGATATATTGAATGACTTGTTTTATTCCTTTGTTATCCATTTTGATTCGTCTTGGTTGGTTTATTTATTCACTACGGGTATCTGTAATTTTTGTTTTGGGAAAATCAGGTCTGGGTTTTCGATATGGTTGCGGTCGGCAATCATACTGAACAAAATTCCGCGACGCATAAAGTTGCGCGCAATAATCCACAAACAATCGCCACGGCGCACCGTATAGAATGTGTCGTCATCGCCAGTCATTTCTGGCATTGTGAATTTATGTTCGATGTTTGCAATTGTGCGACCATCGCCATCGTGCAAACGCACACCCAATTTGTATTCACGACCCGATTCTAATTTGCCTAAATCGGCACCCAAACCATAGTGGCGATAATCGGACACACGTGCAAAGCCCATGTATTTATCATCCAACCACAACGATACACGCAGGCGCGGCATTGCATCGCCGGTGACAATTACGCGACCGCTTTCCAAATAATCGATTTTCGAAACGGTTAAATCACCACCATATACCATTGTTGGTGCTTGCAAGATTGTGCTGCCGCGTGGGGTCATCAACAAAGACAATGAGTTTTCATAACCCTGTTCGGAAATGTATAAAAAAACCTTGTTTGATGATTTTGCATTTGCATCTGCGCCAACCAACGACAGTGTATAGTTGCCCGCCGGTAATGGTTTTTGTGGTGCATAAACAAATTCGCCATCGGCATTGGTGCGAACGGTGGCGACAATTTTATTGTTCATTTTGATTGAAACATTCTGGTTTGGTGCCCAGCGACCTGCAATAACAATGTTGCCGTTTTGTTCAATGCGCACGATATCAAATGCTGGTGCGTCATTTATTGTCAATTGCTGGCTGACCGCATCGGGCACAACTGGAACAATAACAACGCGTTGTGGGTTGCTGGTACGAATAAACATAACCCAGATAAGAATCAATAACACCAAAAACACACACAAAATCGGGAACCAATAAGAACGCAACACGCCATTGCGTGATTTATTGTCGGCTGGTTTTGCCGCCGGTTGTGGTTGCGTTGTTTCTTTGGTGGTTGGACGCGCAAAGATGTTTAATGTTTTCAAAAATCGGCGCGCATACGAACGGCGATTTGCCAACCAATCATTTTGTTGTGCGATTGCATCATCAATCATATTGTCGGTGGAACGTTTTGTTTTTCCAATTGTGTTTTTGTTTGACATAAAAAACTCCTGGTACTGATATATTGGACAAAATACTACAAAAACTTGTTCTTTGTCAACATGTTTTATGATATAATTGGCTTAAAAATGGGGGAAATTATGAAAAGAATAGGGGTTTTGACAACTGGTGGTGATTGCAGCGGGCTAAACACGGCAATTTGGCGCATTATGCGTGGTGCGAAACTGCGCGGCTGGGACGTGTTGGGCATTATTGATGGTACGGACGGTTTGTATGCCACACCGCCCAGTGTGATTGAATTAAACGATGATGTTTTACCGGTGGAAAATACGCGCCTGTCGGGCAGTGTTCTGCACAATGGGCATGCGGGGGCATTAAACTTTGAAACCGCGGCAACGCGTGGTTTGTTGGACAATTTTAATAAAAAATTGTACAAGTCTTTGCATGACTTGAAATTAGATGCACTGATTTTGATTGGTGGCAATGGTTCGTTATCATTGGCGTGGGCAAATCGTGAAATTTATCGCGATGTTCAGTTGATTTGTATTCCAAAAACTATTGATATGGATATACCACTGACCGAACGAACAATCGGGTTTGATACGGCGGTGGAACAACTGACGCGTTTTTGCGATCAATTGATGCTGACCGCGCGCAGCCATCATCGTTGGTTCGTGGTGCAATCGATGGGGCGTGATTGTGGTGAATTGGCATTAAACGCGGGTATTGCAGCGGGCGCATCGGCGATTTTAATTCCAGAAATAAAGTTTGATGTAAAATCGTTGGTGCAACATATTAAAAATTCACCAACCGATTATGGCATTATCGTTGTCGCCGAAGGGATATCACTGCGCGGTCATTCGGGACGTGCCGCCGATATGATTTCGCGCGGGTTAAATGCGGCGGGCATCACAAACCGCACGGCATTTCCAGAACATACCCAACGTGCCGGTGATACAACCGCAAGTGACAGATTGCTGGCAACCGCCATGGCGGACACGGCACTAAACGCGATTGAAAACAATGAAACATATGTAATGGTGGCACTGGAAAATGGCAAATGCAAAACGGTGTCATTGGCAGACTTTGTAGCGGCGGGGGAATCGGTTGCCGATCCAAATATTGCCGAATTAAAGACCGCAAATGCGTATGTGTCGCCCGATGATCCATTACTGGAAATCGCACACGACATGGGAATATATATTGGTGAAATAAAATAAAGAAACACCGCCCATTTGGGCGGTGTTTTACTAATAACCAACAACTAACAACCAGCTTACTTCTTTTCAGAAAAGTCCGCATCGGTTGCGCCGTTGTCGTTTTGTTTTTCGTCACCGGCACTGGATTGCG
>CAMOCR010000089.1 GCA_946611025.1 uncultured Alphaproteobacteria bacterium
ATCCAAGGCAGCCGCTTTCCAAATTCGGTGCAAATGATAAGTTTGAAGTTGTATGCCGATGCAGATAATAACATTGTTATCGACCAAATTACATCGCTGTTGCGTGAACGCCATAAATTAAAAGACGGTACGGATGATGACTTTCAAATTATGGACATGAAACAGGTCATGGAAACCATGACAACCGTCACGGGTTATATGAAAATGCTGTTGATTGCGATTGCGGCGGTATCATTATTGGTTGGTGCGATTGGTATTATGAACATGATGTTGGTGTCGGTTGCCGAACGCACACGTGAAATCGGTATTCGCAAGGCAATCGGCGCACGCGAAAAACAGATAATTATTCAATTCTTGGCGGAATCGATTTTGATATCGTTTATCGGTTCAATGGCGGGATTAGTTATCGGCGTTGGCTTGTCCCAGGGGGTGGGGCGGTTTGTGTTGGGGTATAATGTACCGTTTTCGTTATGGCCGGTTGTGTTATCGGTGACGGTTGCGATTGTTGTTGGGTTGGCATCGGGTGTGGTGCCGGCATTAAAGGCGGCAAAACTAAACCCGATTGACAGTTTAAGATACGAATAAAAAAACACCGGCAAATGCCGGTGTTTTTTACTAACCACTAACCACTTACAACTTATTTCCGGTTAAAGCATCGAATTTTTCTTTGCCGATGGTAATAACACCATTTTCATATTTTGGTGATTTTTGTTTTTCGATATTTACCGACCAATATGCCGCGCCGTCTTTGTCGCGCAGGGCATAGAGTTTATTATCCGCGCCAACCACAAAAATCGCACTGTCTGCGATAATAAACGGCTTTGCGGTGCCAATTTCAACACACCATTTTTTTGCGCCCGTGGTGGCATTTATTTTGCAAAATGCATCACCCAAGCCACCCGCATAGACATCCGCACCACGCACAACAATTGGCGCAACAATATCCAAAACCGATGCGCCACCGGTCATGTTGCTGGCCCGATATATGTCCGCAATCCAGACAATTTGGCGTGTTTGCGTGTTTAATTTTACCAATTCGCCGGTTGTCAGCCCCGCGTATAAAAATTTACCACTGCACACCGGTTTTGCATCGTTTTTAACCGAATTTGATGTGGGAAATCCACTGAATATTTTGCGGTCGCCGTTCCAAATGGTGTTTGATGCATCTTGGGTATATGGGCAATTGGTGTTGGGCATTTCAAATGCGTTATCTGGCAAAGATGCAATTTTTGTGTTCGCGCTGGTTATCGTGGTTGTGTCAAATATAGATGTGCGAACGCCCGGCAAAATGGGGTCGTGTTTATCACATGCCGCCAATGCCAGCATCGAAATCACACCACAAAAAATCGCATATTTACGCATATTTTTATCTTAACATTTGTGCCGTGGCGGAAATTGTTGCCGGTGCATTTTTATCATTGATAATTTTATCCAGCCATTTGTTTGCCGTCGCCGCATCGTCTGTGGCCAAATATTTTTGTGCGATTGTCAGCATGGCTGTATAATAAAATGGTGACGATTTTGTGTTCAATGGTGCCAGATATTTTTCCACGTCTAGTGCCGACATTTCATCGCCACGAATACCAATTACATGCAGGCGCGCCAAATCGCGAAAATCGCGTGTGTCACCATCGCGTGCCAATTTTTCAATTTTTGCAGTATCGCCCGTCAAAATATACGATTGGAACAATGCCAAATCGGCGGTTGCACCCGATGTGTTTTCACCAATCGCCGCCAATGCGTTTGCATCAACATTTTCAATTGCGGTTTCATAGTTTATTGCACGGGCAATTTGGCGCGCACGATATTCACGAACACCAATTTGAATTCCGGTCACCGCAATCATTATAACCAATGCCGCCGCCACCATTTGACGATAGTATTTTTTTATAAAAGCGGTGGTTTTGTCATTGTTGACTTCTTCCCATACTTCGCGATATAACGCGTCTTCGGCGTATTCTTCGCGTGTCTTTTTCGGCTGTTTGGGTTTTAAGTCCTTGGTGCGTTGTAACATGTTTGCCATTTTGAAATCTCCTGTCTTGGTGCCCTTGATAATTCTTATTTTATTGCTATACTATAAAAGTAATGAAAAAGCAAATCAAGAACACTTTGCCGGCAACCCAAAGCACGAGTATTATCGCCGCTCGTGGTGTCAGCGATGAAAACGGCTTGGCGCAATATATTCAAACAATTCAAAAAATACCAATTTTAACCGCCGAACAAGAATACGAATACGCATCCCAATGGGTAAAAAATCAAGATAATGTCGCGGCGGAAAAACTGGTCGCCAGTCATTTGCGCCTTGTGGTGTCGGTGGCATATGATTTTAAAAACTATGGCGTACCAATGGGCGAATTGATTGCCAGTGGTAATATGGGATTGATGCAGGCATTGCAAAAGTTTGACCCCGAAAAAGGCTTTCGGTTTTCAACCTATGCGATGTTTTGGATCAAGGCGGAAATTTACGAAACAATTTTGAACAACTGGTCAATTGTGAAAATTGGCACATCGGCAAATCAAAAACGCGTGTTCTTTAACCTGGCGCGGGCAAAACGTGCGCTGGGGATTATGGATAACAATATGTCTGATGAACAGACAAAACAGGTTGCCGAATATTTGGATGTGCCAGAAACCGATGTTAAACGCATGGCAACACGAATCGGCGCGCGTGATGTTTCGTTAAATGCACCAATGCGCGGCGATGATGATGCGCCAATCGATGTTTTGTCGAATATGGCGGATACTCGTGAAAATATTGCCGATACGGCTGAAAAAATGGAAATGCGCCGGTTGGGGTATGGGTTGCTGAAAAAGCATTTGGCGGCATTGCCCGAACGCGAC
>CAMOCR010000090.1 GCA_946611025.1 uncultured Alphaproteobacteria bacterium
TTGGGTTGGCAATTTTTCGAACCAGTCGGCAACTTCGCCACTGTTAAATACATCGGAAATAGACAGCATTGGTACCGTATGCGCGAACGATTTGAACTTGTCAGACACCGCCGCCCCAACATGCGTTGATGCACCACCCACCGCCAGCGTTGGATACATTTCTTCGATTTCCAGCGCACGACGCTTTGCGGCATCATATGTCGCATCGTCAACAACTGGCGCATCATTTTGATGGTACGCAATGTCCCACGCAGATAATTTTTTCATCAAATCTGCGTGTTCTGCCAATATAAATAAATCGGGTTCGCGTGCCATGCCTATTTATCCAGATTGTCCAACAAAATCTGTTTTAATTCGTTTGGAATCATACCCGTTGAATTATATCCACAATCGACGTGGTGTGTTTCCCCGGTGACACCTGATGACAAATCGCTGAACAAATACAATGCCGCCCCCGATACATCGTCCAATGTCATATTGCGGCGCAACGGGGTTTGTTCCGCATTCAATTTTAACAACCCCTTCATACCACCAACCGCGGATGACGCCAATGTCAAAATTGGACCAGCCGAAATTGCATTAACACGAATTTTATCGCGCCCCAGGTCCGCCGCCAAATAGCGCACCGAACTTTCCAACGCAGATTTTGCGACCCCCATCACATTGTAATTTGGCACGGACTTTTCCCCACCATAGTATGTCAACGCAATCACCGACCCGCCGTCCATCATCAATGGCGCCGCACGGCGTGTTAAATCAACCAGCGAATACACGGAAATGTCCATCGTGTTTTTGAAATTGTCGCGCGTTGTGTCGGCATAACGACCCGTCAATTCATTTTTGTCGGAAAACGCAATCGCATGCAAAACCCCGTCCAGATGCCCCCATTCGCGTTCAATCGCAGAAAACAAAGAATCCATTTGTTCATCGTTTTGAACATTGCACTCTTGCACAAACTTTGCGCCAATTTTTTCTGCCAATGGGCGCACACGTTTTTCAACATTTGGGTGTCCATATGGCATTGCAATTTCCGCACCGTTTTCATGTGCGCGCTGGGCGATTGCCCACGCCATTGACCAGTCATTTGCGACCCCGGTAATTAAAATCTTTTTGCCTTTTAATAACATTACAAATCCTTTTGGCTTTTACAGGTAAATCATAGCACCCGTGCCAGCCGTGTGCAAGATAATAAAAATCCCAGCCCCACCAAACGCGCACCGGCATTAAATGATTTTTTTAGAACAAACCAAACAAATCTTCGATTGTTTCACGGCGGCGAATAACCTTTATCGTGCCGTCCGTACAAATCAAGATTTCGGCGGGACGCGGGCGACTGTTATATGTCGATGCCATGCACCAACCATATGCCCCCGCATCCAGCACACATATCAAATCACCACTTTGCATTTTTGGTAAAATTCTGTCGTGCGCCAATATATCACCGCTTTCGCAAATATTCCCCGTCACCGTTTGCAGCACCATATTATCGCGCGCAACAACATCGCCATGGCGAATAACCTCTATATCATGCCAACTGTCATACATGCTGGGGCGCACCAAGACATTCATGCCCACATCGGTGCCAACATATGTTTTGCCCGCATTATGCTTGGTCGCATGCACACGTCCCAAAATTACACCGCCATCGGCAACACAGAACCGCCCTGGTTCACTGTAAAACATTGGGACACTGCCATATTTTTCAACAAACGCATCCAACAGTGGTTCGATTCTTTGCCGAAAATCTTGCATTGGAAAATCTGGTTCGTCATCCAATTTATGATACGGCACACCAAAACCGCCACCAAAGTCAATAAATTCCAAATTTTTAAATTGCAACGCAATGCGCAGCAAATTCGATACCGCATCCAGATACGGCTGCGGATCCATAATCAGTGAACCAATCTGTTGGTTTATGCCGGCAATGGTTAAATTGTATTTTTTTGCGATTTCAAAAATGCGCGGAATAAATTCTTCGGAAATTCCAAACTTGGTCTTTTTGCCACCGGTTAAAACCTTTTCATGATGCCCCGCACCGATACCGGGGTTGATACGTACCGCAACCCGACCACCCGGATTCAGCGTTCCATACAATTCCAATTGTGCCAGTGAATCACAACTGGTCATAATGTTATGGTCAATGGCAAATTGCATTTCGTCTGCGCCGACATTATTTGCCACAAAGAAAATTCGGTCACACGGGAACCCCGCACGCAATGCCATTTGAATTTCGCCAATACTCATTGCATCGCAATTGCACCCCTCGCTAAGTGCGATTTTCAAAATATGAATATTTGTATTTGCCTTGATTGAAAAACTGGCGCGATATGGATATTTAGTAATGGCGGTTGCAATGCTGCGCATGCGCGCACGTAAAATATCTTCATTGTAAACATAGACCGGTGTGCCATATGTTTTTGCGATTTCTTCGGGGTTATGCCCATGAAAAAAGTTCGATTGCGTTATAAATGATTGCATTGTGTTTCCTTTCTTTCGCGCAACAAGTTTTCATCCTACACAATACATCACATTCTTTCAACGATATTTTTCCCAAACCAACACCGCCCAAATGTGCGGTGTTTATAATAATCGTACAAAACGGACCTACTTGCCAAAAACCGTTGGTTTTTTAACGTTCAAGGGGCTGTTTTTGTTGCCTTGCATTATAATCGTTCATCATTCTAGCAACG
>CAMOCR010000091.1 GCA_946611025.1 uncultured Alphaproteobacteria bacterium
TCAATACCCGCCAAGAATAAATTGTCGCCACGACGTTGCACAAAACCGTCAACAATTGTCACCAAACCGAAACGCACCGATTTAATTTCTGCGCCGGTCATAGACAGGCCTGCCTCTATCGTATCTTCAATAGAGTAATTAAACCGCGCCTTGCGGTTTTCGGCAACACCACCAAATTTTATCAAACTGCGTGTCATGGTTATTGTTTTATCTTTGGATACAGGTTTAATGTATTTTGTTCCAGTATAGATTCCAATTCATCTAATTGCAAATGTTTAATTTCCGCCAATACCGCCGCGGTTTTGGTCACCATAAACGGTTCGCATGTTTTTCCACGATATGGCACCGGTGCGCAATATGGGGAATCTGTTTCAATAACAATGCGGTCGATTGGAATTTTTTCAAATGTTTCGCGAACATCGGCGGCATTTTTAAATGTTAAAATACCAGATGCTGAAAAATAAAACCCACGGTCCAGCATCACGCGCGCTAATTCATATGAACTGGTAAAGCAATGCATAACACCGCGCACATCTTGCAATATTTCGGCGGTGTCGCGTTCGGCATCGCGCGTATGAATTGCAACCGGTAAACCCGTACGGCGTGCGATTTCCAATTGCGCCGTAAATAACTTTATTTGTGCATCACGGTCATCATCGCCACCATGATAGTCCAACCCGATTTCGCCAATACCAACGACACGTGGGTGCGATAAAACATCGGGTGTTAAAAATGTTGTGGCATCGGTTCCGGCATATTCGGGATGAATACCGGTTGTCACGAAAACATTGTCGTGGGTTTCGGCAATCTTTATCGCCGGTAAAATATCATGTGGTTCGGCGGTTGCACAAATTATGCGTCGAACACCCGCCGCGGCGGCGCGTGACAAGACGTTGTTTAATTCATCGCCCGAACAATAATCATCGGTTAAATGGCAGTGGGTGTCTGTAAACATTTTTTAATATCGTTTAATATTTTGAATATTCCAATTTCTGGTTCCAGATGCAGCCGTTCAATATCGGTAATCGCATGGGTCGCAGCAGGGTATATTTCGGCCAAACCAAAATGCGCAATTGCATCCAGCAAGATTCCATAAATCGCAGGGTCGGGCGCAATCTGTTTCGCGATTGTCATTAAATCACTGGCGGTGGAATGTGGGTTTTCCAATGTTTCAATGATGTCTTCATAAATTTCATCGCCGCCCAATGTTTTCAAGTTTGCGATTTTTCCAAAACTGCCGTTGGCCAAACGCAATGTTTCGGTGCTGATTTCGGCATCGCCCATAAAGTGCGCACATAATTCGCGCAGTTGCGATATGGTTAATGGGCGCATTTTTTCCACGCGCGCACGCGACCGAATTGTCGGCAAAACATTCGCCAATTTATGCACAACTAATAAAAACAGAGTGTGTGCCGGCGGTTCTTCCAGCATTTTTAATAACGCGTTTGATGCAGATAGCGTCAATTCATCAACCGAATCAATAATAATTACACGCCAACCACCCGACATTGCGGACAATTGCATGCGTTCAATCATTGTTGTCACGGTCTTGACCGATATCGATTTTCCCTTTGGATATGGATTACCGTCACCATCCAAGTTATGCGCCAAGTCAATTATAAAGAAATCACCCACATTGCCATAAACGTTTTTTGCAATTTTATATGCCAATGTGGCCTTGCCAATGCCGCGTGGCCCCGTCAGCATCCACACCGGATGCATGGGGTGTGTGTCGCGCGCATGCCATGCGTTCATAAAATTGTTCCATACGTCCGTGTGTCCCACCAACAAATCGTTGTCAATCGGGTTTGGAAAAGAATAGGGCGATTTTGCCGACTTGCGTGGTGCCATTTTACCGCCCCCCAATCATTACAGAAATATTTTTAATAATGCGGGCAAAAAATTGAATCTTTTTAACGCGTTCACCGGCAACCAACGGTGCGCGTGCCAATACCCGACCATTGTGTTCGGCAATTATTTCACCCAGCATATCGCCCACCGCAATTGGTGCCGGTGCGGGCTGATTATATCGTGCAACAACACGCACCGCCGATGTCGGTACCGACTTTGGCAATGTTATGGCAAATGGTTTTGCAACTGTTGCACTGACAGTTTTTTCGCGACCATACCATACGGGAACTTCGACAACCGTGTCGCCCGGACGATAATAAACCTTGTTCATGGTGGTCGTATAACCATGGTTCATCATTTTTTTCATTTCTGCCGCCAATGCATCATGACCACGACCATTAAAGCCATTTATAACCCCAATCAATCGGCGACCACCAACGCGCGCAGATGCCACCATGCCGTACCCGCCATCCGCTGTGTGTCCCGTTTTCAATCCGTCTGCGCCCGCCATTGTGAATAACAGTTTGTTGTAATTTACGGTGTGCGTGCGCCCCCAATCGCGACACCAATCAGATTTATAATCACCAAATTCAAAACGTTTTGTTGCGAACATCGGGTATAAATCGGGATAGTCGCGAATAATATGTGTTGCCAATGTGGCTAATTCCCGTGATGTCATTAAATTGTTCACATCTGGCAATCCGCTAGCATTTCCAAATGTTGATTGTTCCATGCCGATGGCGCGCGCCTTGGCAGTCATTTGTGACGTGAACGCATTTTCAGTTCCCGC
>CAMOCR010000092.1 GCA_946611025.1 uncultured Alphaproteobacteria bacterium
TGTTTCGCGATCCAATTTTGTACCCTTAATTGCTGGAACATCCAATGGACTTGGCAAATAGTCAACAATAGCATCCAACAATGGTTGAACACCTTTGTTCTTAAATGCGGTACCGCACAAAATTGGGTTAAAGTTTTGGTTGATTGTACCCTTGCGGATTAATTTTTTAATGGTTGCAACATCTGGTGTTTTACCTTCCATGTATGCTTCCATAATTTCATCGTCTAATGTGACGACTTCTTCAACCAATTTATTGTGTAATTCTTCGGCTTTCGCTTTCAAATCTTCTGGAATATCGATTGTCACAGGGTGTGAACCAGTTTCATCTTCCCAGATTAAACCCTTCATTTCAACGACGTCAACAACGCCTTTGAAATCAGATTCTGCACCAATTGGGAAATTGATAACCAATGGGTTTGCACCCAAACGTTCACGAATCATATCAACACAGCGGAAGAAGTTTCCACCAATACGATCCATCTTGTTAATAAAGCAAATACGTGGAACGTTATAGCGGTCTGCTTGACGCCAAACGGTTTCTGTTTGTGGCTGAACACCCGACACAGATTCAAAAACAGCGACCGCACCGTCCAAAACACGCAATGAACGTTCAACTTCCATTGTAAAGTCCACGTGTCCCGGTGTGTCAATCAAATTGATACGATGATCGCGCCAAAAACATGTCGTAGCAGCTGATGTAATTGTAATACCACGTTCTTGTTCTTGTTCCATCCAGTCCATTGTCGCGGCACCATCGTGCACTTCGCCAATTTTATATGTCTTACCGGTATAGAACAAAATACGTTCAGAAGTTGTTGTTTTCCCCGCGTCAATATGCGCCATAATACCGATATTGCGGTACATATGTAAAGGGGCGGTTTTTCCAACAGACATTGTATGTTTCCTTTTGTTTCTTTCGTTAAATTACCAACGGAAATGTGCAAACGCCTTGTTCGCTTCTGCCATCTTGTGGGTATCAATTTTCTTTTTGAATGCGCCACCGGTACCCGCCAACGCATCACGCATTTCTGCGAATAATCTTTCTTCCATGCTGCGTTCGCCGCGTTTACGTGCGAACATAATCAACCAACGCAATGCCAATGTTTGCTGACGTTCTGGGCGAACTTCGACAGGTACTTGATAAGTTGCACCGCCAACACGACGACCCTTAACTTCCACACTTGGTTTCAATGCATCCACTGCTTCCAAGAATGCGGCCAATTCATTGCCGTCTTTTGCAACTTTCTTTAATTTATCTAATGCACCATAAACGATATTTTCGGCAACTTCTTTTTTGCCGTCCCACATAACAACATTAATACATTTTGCAACAACCAGATTGTTATATTTTGAATCTGGCAAAATTTCACGTTTTGTTGCAGCTTTACGTCTTGACATTTTGTTTCCTTTTTATTGCTTCATTCGTTTCCGAATTACTCACATGGATTTTCCACGTGTATTGGTTAATTATTTTTGTACCTTGGCACCATATAATGAACGGCCCTGCTTTCTGGATTCAACGCCCTTGGTATCCAAGATACCACGGATGATGTGATATTTCACACCTGGCAAGTCCTTTACACGACCCCCACGAATCATAACAACACTGTGTTCTTGCAGGTTGTGACCTTCGCCTGGGATGTATGCAGTGACTTCGCGACCGTTGGCCAATTTAACACGGGCAACTTTACGTTGTGCCGAATTAGGTTTTTTTGGCGTGGTTGTGTACACACGTGTGCAAACACCACGTTTTTGCGGATTTTCCATCATATCAGGTGCCGTAGATTTCACGACAACCTTTTTACGTGGTTTCCGAATCAGTTGATTTACTGTTGGCATTCAAAATCTCTTTGTTTTTTGTCCATTTTTTGTACACACAAAACCCGCACACCAGACTTATTTCCATGGCACGCCATGGGTTATAAATCTGTCAAAAGTACCGGTTTTCTGTATGTTTTATGCTCTCCCTATTTACGTGGAAAGCGATTGTATTATAACCGCAAACGCCCGATTGTCAAGGAAAAACACCACACCACCAACGAAAAAACCGCCCGATTGGGCGGTTTTTGTTATTCAGGTATATTATTGATTAGAAATCGATACCGAACTTCAAGCCAAAGCCAAAGCCATCATCCATTTCCCAATCGCCTGTGGCGTGTGCCATACGACCATTGATATATGCGCCAATATATTTTGTCGCATCAATGTTATAGTTCACACCAAATGCACCGGTCCAAACACCCGCATCGTCTGCTTCGTCATCGGTGACACCTGTGTATTCAACACCGGCCAGCAAGCTCCAATTTGGATCGATGACATATTGTGCATCCAAGCCCAATGCTAATTGGTGCAAACCCTCTTCATCCCAATTAAACGATTCTAAATTCAAATATTTATATGCCAAGTGACCAGCAACTGTCCAATCACCTGCAACATAGCCACCGCGGACACCTGCTGTCCATGCGTAACCTGTCAAGTCTTTATCAAACCAGAAATTATCATCTGCTGCATCACTGTGAACGA
>CAMOCR010000093.1 GCA_946611025.1 uncultured Alphaproteobacteria bacterium
GTTGGTTGTGCATCGGAATCGTTGGACAATTCCACATTGTTCCGTGGTCGCAAGCGCCAGGCGAATATCGACATTGAAACATTACAAAAAATCATCGCCCAAGATGATGTTCCGTCTAATATTCGAACACGGGGTGCATTGGATAATGAAAAGTTAAAATATTGTGCCATAACCGCCGGGATGTATTCTGATTTGCAAAAATTGGTGACAACAAAAACATTACCAAAATCAGATATATGTATTGATGAAAGAAAATTAAACCGAAACCTGAATAACACATGGTTGGCGAACGACGACAGCGTTATTGAAATCGCCCGGGGGGCTTGTCTTAAACAGACAGGTGCGGCATTTTCAAATGTGTTATACCGTTGTTTCTGCGAAAAGACAGATGATGACAACTGTAATGAAGTCCAATCTGAAGAAGCAAAAAAAGCGGCAGAAGAAAAGTTGTGTAAAAGTTATGGCGCAAAGTGGGAAGATAATACATGTAATTGTGAATCAAACTATCCAGAAGATGCCGAGGCATGCAATATAAGATTTAACAAGCCAGTACCAGCGACATCGGTGTTTGTTCCAGGAAAAATTTCGCCGACTTTAAATTTGCCTGCGAACATATTTGGGGGAAAATAGTATTAAAGATATGAGCAAATTAATTAAAATTTTTTCATGGAAAACAATGATTGTCGCAATCATGGCGGCGTGGTGCGTGTGTGCCAATGCGGCAACGGATACAACCGGTTGTTCAGATGAAAACAATGCATATATAACACCTGAATTGGCGTTGTGTTCAACACATGTGCATAATGTTGGCGCCACAACAAATTTTGAAGCGGGCGAAACCCGGGAAATAATGAAAGATGTTGTTGCACTGAAAACCACGGTGATGACACAACAGATGTACAAGCAATATGAATATCTGGAATCGATGGTTAAACGGCTAAAAACCCAATTGGAAAAAGCGGTTTTGACAACAAAACTTCAGGTCGCCGGTGCCGAAGATACAGAATCTTCATCGTCTGGGACGGGGGGCGGTTTTAAAAGTTCAGATCGCAACATCTTTATCGCCGGTGTCAGCAATTGTAATAATAATATAACATCAGAAAAAGTATTTGAATGTTTGCAGACAAACTATAATACAATATCAAATTCATCAAATAATGGTTCGAACATAACATCAGAATTGCGTAAACAATTGGCAAATGATTATAAGGTTGCGGCCGGAGAATGTGGCAAGGATTGTACAAGTAAGAAAACTTGCGAAGAGCCAAAGAATCTTACAAAAAAAGATACATTTAGAGGTTGTTTGGATAGTCTGCAACAACTTATAAGAAAAGGTTATCAAAACGCTGTACAGGAAAGCAGAAAAAACGATAGAGAAAAATAATCAACCGCCCGCATGGGCGGTTTTTTGTTGGTGATATGATTCCAGAGAATTGTCATCCCGGGCAATCGGGCCCCGCGCGGCACGTTGCGCGGGGGTGACAAAAATCGTAATTTTTCACGGTATATTGTCCGTATTTATTTTTGTACTTTGCGCTTTTTTTAAGGGGCTTTTTATGATATAATTTTAATCAAAAGGAGAAATATCGATGAAAAAACAATTGTCTTTATTGGTTGGTGCAGTGGCATTGGCGGGTATGACCCCGGCAATCGCTGAAACAAATTGGGGCGCACGCGCGGGGTCCAGTGCAAATCTGTCTTCGGCACCGGCGACACGCACACGTCAAAATGTGAACTATGCAAAATATCAAACACGTTCAAATACATCTACGTATGCGACACGTGATGGCAATAATATGTACTATACACAACCGGCAAACCGCAGTGCGATGTATAAACAATATGCATCAAACACATCTTCGTCACAGTCGGTTCGTTCGTCACGCGCGGAAACTGTTCGTACAGAATTGAAACGTAAATATTATTTGGCGCATCCGTTCTATCAACCATTACAGGGCAAGTTTGGTTCGATTACCGATATTTCATATGCGTCCAGTGGTTATGATTTTGATGCCAGCAATTATGCATTGGCGGGGGCGTGGGATACAACACAATTCGCAATCAAAGAAGATTTTAGCTATGGTATCACCGATAAAATCGCAGTGTTGGGCATGCTGCGTTACGAGGTGAACAAATATAAATTTGATTGGAAAAATGATCCAGATGACAAAGATGATGATAATGGTTTGAACCTGTATGGGTTGGGTTTCCAATGGCGCGCGGTTGATACGGCTGATTGGATTGGCGAATTGTCTGCATATTTCCAACACCAGAAGGATGTCGCAAACAACTTTATTTTGGAATTAAAGGGCGGATACAAAGTTTCCCGTACAACAATCTATGGTCTGGTACGTGGTTGGTATGTTGATATCGATGGCGAAGCGTATGGTGATGGCATAGAATATGATGGCGGTGCCGCATTTATTGCACAAAAGTTAGAAGACCATGCTTTCTATGTCGAAGGTGGCTTGGGCGTGTTCAGTGTTCTGGATGAAGATTGGACATTGAAT
>CAMOCR010000094.1 GCA_946611025.1 uncultured Alphaproteobacteria bacterium
TCGCGTATACAGGAAACTGTATCGGGGGTTCGAACCCCTCCATCTCCGCCAGAAATTAAAACGCACCCAATGGGTGCGGTTTTTATTTTTTACGCCGTCTGGTTAAATGTCGCCATATGCGGTGTATTTCACTTTCCCGAATTGCCGACTTTATAACATCGTGACCGATATATGATTTAATTTCCCGATAAATTTTGTTATATTCTGCCGCATATTCACGTGCCGGACACCCAATAAATTTCAGGCATTGCAACAATGAATATGAATCGTCCCATTGCCATAATTTATAGCGATATTTGCGTGTCCCCAAACCCCGCAAACGCCCAACACGCATTGATTCCAATTCAACATAATTTGATTTTGACACCGCCAATTGAAAATCAATCAACACCAGCCTTTTACCAATCACCGCCAGATTTTCTGGGCGAATATCACGATGAACAACATTTGAATTCTTCATGGCGATAAATATCTTGTACAAATCGCGCACCAGTGCCATTCTATCCGCCGGTGCAATGTCACGCAACCGCCCCGAATCTGCCACACGCTGTAATGAATCACCATCCATTATTTCATTGGCAAAGAAATAAAATTCCCCATTATCACAGTAATATAATGGTTCCAAGAAATGTTCATGGTCAACATCCCACAGTTGTTTTCCCATTTCAAATTCATTGCGATACAATTCGGGGTGGCGACCACTTTTTATAAACAACATGCGACCGTCTTGGTCCATTGCCAACAAAAAAATATTATACACACGCGATGTCACATATGTTATATCGTAAAAGCCATAGTTTTTCGCCAAAAAATCCATCAATTTTTGCGCACGTTCCGGCACAGTACCACCATACGAACGATGACCATCGCCACTTATTGCGCTATAAACATGTTCCGTTATTTTTTTATTCATTTTTACACATCAAAATTATAGTTTTTAACCGAACGCACGATTGCCGCGACCAGCTTATCCTGGTGATCAGGTGATTTTAACAAACGTTCTTCGCCTGCGTTCGACAAATGCCCCAATTCAATCAATGCACCCGGCACCGTTGACCGCAACACCGCAAATGGCGCATGACGCACACCGGGACCCGGTTGAGCTTCAACCTTGTTAGAACGAAATGCGCGCGCACAACCGTTGGCGTATTCTTCGCTCATTTCTGCAACGGCATGCTGTTGCAATGATGACAATGCGGCGCGAATGTCGCGTTCAAATTCGGTAAATCCATCCACCCCGATTTTATCGGCGGCATTTTCAGATTCTGCCAGTTTTTTAGCCTCTTCATCCGATGCCTTTTCCGACAGGGTATAAATTGAAAACCCCTTAACCGTGCGACTGGGGTTCGCATTTGCATGCAATGATATAAACAAATCCCCCTTGTGCGTTTCGGCAAATTCAGCCCGCGAAACCAATTTCAAATATGTATCGTTTGTACGCGTCATATATGTTTTGAAACCCGCCGCATCCAGTTTTGCCTTTAACTTGCGCCCCACAGACAGCACAACATCTTTTTCACGGGTGCCGTTTTTACCAATACATCCCGGATCTTTGCCACCATGACCCGGGTCGATAATAATTATGTTTTTATTTTGCGCCGTCTTGTTTTGTGTTGCCCCGCCCGATGTCACCGCCGCCGCAATTTTTTCCGCAGATGTTGGCGAAAAATCCAGCACCAAGCGATAGTCATTATCGCCATTTGGTTCCAACAACATAATTTGTGATTTTTGCAATTCGGCAATCGGTTTTCGCAATGTTGCAACAATACGCAAATGGTCACCAGATTGAACCTGTTTAACATCGGCGACCAATGTCCCCGACGCCAATTTCGCCACAACCGATGAATTTGCCGCCATATTTGCAATATCAACAACCAGTTGTTTTTCCGGATACGACAGCGAATATGACGGTCGCGTTGATGTTTCAATTACCAGACGTGTTTTGTTCCCCGGTTGCACCCCCGTGCGCATTGAACGCAGCGCGTTTCGCGCCGCGAACGCAACCCGTGGTGCAATCATTGTCACCGAAAATGCAAATGTGCTGACCCCTAAAAATCCACGCCGTGATATTTTCATTGTCATAGAATTATATCATATTTTTAATCGATGTTCAAGATTGCCAAATAAAAAACCGCCATAACGGCGGTTTTACTAATCACGAGCAAGCAATTATTTACTGACACAATTTGCAAATGTTTGTGCAACCAACGATGTTTCATCCGTTGTCATTGTGCGAACTGGCACGATATAGCAACGGGCGCTGTCGCGGATAATGAACACCTTGGTTCCGCGAACATATGCGCGTTGCATATTATCAATTTGCGCGCTTGTTAAAAATGCGTTCTGGGTTGTTGATGCGTTTGACATTGCCGCCATAACAACCTGGCGCGCGGTGTTATAGTCCCACATTTCCGACATTGCGGTCACATCCATAAATACCGACCAATCTTCGAATGGGTCTTCGCGTTCGGTGCCATCCGCCGGCCAAACAACACCGGTTATCAATG